>NZ_JBEXUS010000112.1:0-26674 GCF_040614455.1 Nocardia sp. NPDC005978 | reverse complement strand
CATCCGCGAGTGCGCGGATGCGAGCGTGGAATCCGAGTGCTCCCAGGTGGCCCGGAGGGACGCCCACCGTGTATCCGGTGGATGCCGGCAGGAGACCGCCGAACAGCCTCGCACCGTGTCCAGCGGATGTCGTGGTGGGCGCCCTGGCGAGTCGTGCCTATTTGCCGAGCAGGTGGCGCAGAGCGGGATCCAAATCCGTTGTGCGGAAAGAGTGCTCGGCCTTCAGTAGTCGTTCCGGAATCACCCGCTGGCTGGCCGCCGCGAGTTCCCGTGCGCCCTGTTCGCCCAGGAGCAGCGCCGGGCCGAACGTCGGGACAGGCAGGAACGCGGGCCGGTGCAGCACGTTCGCCAGCGTGGCGGTGTACTCGCTGTTGCGGACCGGGTTCGGGCTCACCGCGTTGACCGGGCCGGACAGCGAATCATCCCAGAGCGCACGGTGATACACGTCGACGAGATCATCGATGCCGATCCACGGCAGCCACTGGCGGCCGTCGCCGATCCGCCCGCCCAATCCGAACGCGAACAGCGGGCGCAGCAGGCGCAGGGTGCCGCCGCGCGGGGATTGCACGATGCCGGTCCGGACCCGCACCACGCGGGCGCCGGCCTCGGCGGCGGGTTCGGTGGCGTCCTCCCAGTCCGCGACCACGTCGGCCAGGAAGCCGTCGCCGCGGGTGGAGCCCTCGGTGAGCACGTCGTCGCCGCGGTCGTAGCCGTAGTAGCCGATGGCGGACGCGCTCACGAAGGTCTCCACGCCCGCGCGACCGGCGAGCTCGGCCAAGCGCCGGGTGGGCTCGATCCTGCTGTCCCGGATGGCTTTCCGGTGCTGGTCGGTGAAGCGCCCGGCGATCGACGCGCCGGCCAGATGCACGACGGCGTCGACCCCGTCCAGCAGTCCGGGCGCGGGATCGGCGGTGTCCCATTGCCGTTCGCCCGTGTGCTCCGGTGCGTGGCGCACCAAACGGATCACGGTGTGCCCGCCGGTGCTCAGGAACGCCGCCAGCGCGGAACCGACCAGCCCCGACGCGCCCGTGATGGCGATCGTCGCGCCCGTGAAGCCCTGCCGCGCCGCCCGCTGGTGTGCGGCCAGATCCCCGGCCAGCTGCCGGTGGCGGTAGTCGAAGGTGGACTCGAGCGCGGCACCCGGGATGGGCGTCTCGACCCGGTCGATCACCCGCGTGTGCGTCGCGTCCACGGCCTCGAACTCGTGAATGTGCCGCCAGCGCACCGCGATTCCCGCCGGAACCGACGCCGCTCCCGCCACCGCGACGGCGTCCGCGAACCGGTGCGGCGGATCGTAGGCGGCGCGATCGTGCTGTGCGACCCACCGCAGCCCCCCGGGTAGTCCCAGGACGGCCCGGCCGTCGGCGAGGGACTCCGCCTCCGAGATCAAGGTCATCGGTTGCCACGGCGGCACCAGCCGGGTGAAGGCCCCGGGCCGCGAGAACCAGTCGAACACTTCGGCCACCGGCGCGTCGACCACGCTGGAACGTTGAATGCCCATCACTCGACTGTAGGCGCGAATCCACCGATTGCAACGAATGTGCATCGTTCGTGCCGCAAACTGCCGGGGGATCGGGTGCGGACGCGCGAGCTGATCGTGCCCGGCACGACCCGATCGGCCCGAGTGTTTCACGCCCGGTCCAGCTTCCGGCGCCGTTCGTCGCGGCGCGGAACCGGCACGCGCCGCGCCGGTCGCGCGGGGCCGTGGCCAGCGGTGATCTGATGGCGGCGGCTTTCCGGCCCGTCGGTAGCATCGGAGATCGGCGCACAAACCGATCGGTATCAATTCGAAGGGTGCGAGCAGTGACGACCAGTGCCCGGGGTGAGTTGGCGCATCGGCTCGACGCGCTGTATTCCGCTGCCGGGGCCCCGCCGTTGCGCGTCATCAGCATGCGCGCCACCCGGGAACTGCGGGTGCGCAATCCGCAGGGACGGGAGATCAGCGCGCAGCGGATCTCGGACTGGCGGCTCGGGCGCAGCGTCCCCGCCAAATTCGACGGGCTGTCCTCGGTGCTGAGCGTCCTGGTGCCCGCCGCGCAGGCGCGCAGGCCCGATCCCGCACTGCCGGAACTGTATTCGATGACCGGGTGGCACAAACTCTGGTCCCGCGCGCAACGCGAGCGCACCGGTCCGCCGGTCGGCGCGGTGTCGACGGTGTGCCCGTATCCGGGTCTGGCCGCGCTGACGATCACCGACGCGGAGTACTTCGCCGGGCGTGACGGGCAGATCGAGACGTTGCGCGCGCGATTCACCGAGAACCTCGGCGACGGGGGACCGCTGATCCTGGTCGGTGACTCCGGGGTCGGCAAGTCCTCGCTGCTGCAGGCCGGATTCGCGGCCCGGGTGCGCGCGGACTTCGACGTGCTGCCGGTGACGCCGGGCGCGGTCGCCGCCGGGTCCCTCGCGGACTGGGCCGCCGAACGCGCGTCGGACTCGAAACCCTATGTGCTGGTGGTCGATCAGCTCGAAGAGCTGTTCCTGCCGCCCTTCGACGACGACGCCGCGGGCCGCTACCTCGAGGTCCTGGAATCGCTCGTGCCGCCCGGGCCGGCACTGCCCGGGCAGTGCGCGGGCGTCGTCGCCGCCCTGCGCGCCGACTTCTACACCCAGGCCGCCCGCTTCCCGGCCCTGGCGGCGCTGCTCGAGCGCAATCAGATCCTGCTCGGCCCGCCGACCGTGGCCGAATTGACCGCCGCCATCGTCGAACCCGCCCGGCGCGTGGGACTGCGCCTGGGCGACGGACTCGTGGAACTGATCCTGGCCGACCTCGGGGTGCGCGGCGGCGGGCAGGCGGTGCGCGCGGGCACCTTCCCCCTGCTCGCGCACGCGCTGCGCAGCACCTGGGAGTTCCGCGAGGACGGCGTGATGAGCGTGGCGGCGTACGAGCGCGCGGGCGGCGTGCGCGGCGCGATCGCGGCCAGCGCGGAACAGCAGTGGGAGCGATTCGATCCCCGCGAACGCGAGACCACCCGCATCCTGCTGCTGCAACTGGTGACCCCGGCCGCCGACGGGACCGCGGTGGGCCGGCATGTGGAGCGCGAGAGCCTGATTCGGCGCTGCCCCGACCAGGACTCCGCGCGCACCGTCCTGAACACGCTCGTCGCGGCCCGCATCCTCACCCAGGACGCGTCCGGCACCTCGCTCGCGCACGACGCGGTACTCAGCGCCTGGCCGCGCCTGGCCGAATGGGTGGACGAGGATCGCGAGGACGCGATCGTGCGGCATCGGCTGCACACCGACGTCGAGGAATGGGCGAGCACCGGCCGCGACCGGTCGCTGCTGTACCAGGGCACCCGGCTCGCGGTGGCGAGCGATCTGCGCTCGCGCATGCCGAATGTGCTGTCGCCCTCGGGAATCGAGTTCCTGGACGCGGCCGAGCAGGTGCGCCGCCGCGGGGTGCTGGCCAAACGGGCGCTGGCGCTGTTCCTGGTCGTCGGCGCGATCGTGACCTCGGTGCTGGCCGTGGTGTCCATGCGCCAGAGCCGGCTCGCCGATCGCGAGCGCACGGACGCGCAGTTCGCCGCACTGGTCGCGGCCGCCCAGCACAATCAAGCCGCCGACCCGACCGAATCGGCGCAACTCGCGCTGGTCGCCAACGTCGTGCGGCCCGGCGATCCGCAGGCCCGCGGGCTGCTACTGGCCTCGCAGGCCGCGCCGCTGGCCGCCACCGTGCCCGGGCACGAGGGCGCGATCTACGGTGTGGCGCAATCACGTAACGGCATCGTGGCCTCGGGCGGCTACGACAACGCGGTGCGACTGTGGCGCCGGGACACCGAGCGGGGGCTGATCGCGCTGGGCGCGGCGCTGCCCGCCGACGGCTGGGTCGCGTCGGTGGCCTTCGCCCCCGACGGGCGGACGCTGTTCGCGAGCACGGCCTCGGGGCGGGTGCACCGCTGGGACGTCTCCGATCCCGAACATCCCGTGCGCGCCGAGACCATCGACCTCGGGCATCGCGGCGCGGTGTACGCGGTGGCCGTGCGCGCGGACGGCCGGTGGATCGCCACGGCCGGGGACGATCGCACCGTGCGCCTGCACGATCTGAGCTCCGGGGCGACCGTGACGCTTACCGGGCATCAGGCCGCGATCCGCACCCTGGCCTTCGCACCGGACGGGAACACGCTGGTCAGCGGGAGTGACGATCGGACCGCGCGGGTCTGGGACGTCTCCGATCCCGCCGCCGCGCGACCGCTCGGTGCGCCGCTGACCGGGCAGCGCCTGACGATCCACGCCGTCACCTTCAGCCCCGACGGGACGGTTCTGGCCACCGGCAGCGACGACCAGACCTTCCAGCTCTGGTCCATGCGCGACCGCGCGAACGTGGTTCCGCTGGGACCACCGGTACCCGCGCGCACCGCGGCGGTGTGGTCGCTGACCTTCGCCCCGGACGGCCGCACCCTGGTCACCGCCGGGCGGGACGGGACCGCGGACCTGTGGAGCGTGATCGACCCGCGCCGGCCGGTGCCGGTCGGAAAACCCATGGGCGGCAGCCGCGGTGCGCTGGCCGCGGCGCTGTTCCTGGACGACAGCCGGGTGCTCACCGGCGGGCAGTCCGGCGAATTGCAGGTGTGGACGCTCTCACCCGCCGAACTCGCCGGGCACACCGCGCAGGTCCAGGCTCCCGCGTTCGACGCGTCCGGTGCCCTGATGGCGACCGGCTCGTGGGACGGGACGGTCCTGCTCTGGGACGCCACCGGCGCGACCCCGCGCCCGATCGGCGCCGCGCCCCTGCCCGCCGAGGCCCGAGTCGAGAACCTCGCGCTCGCGCCGGACGGCCGCACGCTGGCGGTGACCCTGGTCGACACCGGCGCGGTGCTGCTGTTCGACCTCACCGATCGCGCCGCACCCCGGCCGCTGCCCACCCTGGACCTGCCGCAGGCGCGCTACGCGCACGAGATCGCCTTCGCCCCGGATTCGAAACACCTGGCCACCGCGCTGGCCGATGCCAGCGTGCAGGTCTGGGACCTGAGCGATCGCGATCGGCCCGTGGCCGGGGACAGCGCGCTGACCGGGCCGGGCGGGTGGGTGAACGCGATCGCGTTCGCGCCGGACGGACAGCGGCTGTACGCGGTGTCGGGGGAGGGACGCATCCACAGCTGGAATCTGGCCGCGGCGCAACGCACGTCGACGGTGCTGGCCGATTACCACCGGAGTCTGAACGCGCTCGCGATCAGTGCCGACGGCACGCTGCTGGCCGCCGGCGGCGACGATCAGGTCGTGCGGGTGGCGCGCCTGGACGGTGATCGGGCCGAGGAGCTCGCGGCCCTGGGCGACTATTCGAGCGCGATCCGATCGGTGAGTTTCGATCCCGCCGCGCGGTTGCTGGCGACCGGTTCGGACGATCAGACAGTGCGGCTGTGGTCCATCGCCGACCCGTCCGCGCCGGAGTCGATCGGGGCCTCGATCGTGCCGCGCGGGACCGTGCGCTGGCGCGTGCAGTTCAGCCCGACCGGCATGCTGGGCGCGGGCGGCGGCAACGCGGTGCTGAGTTGGCTGAACGTCGACGCGGACGCGGCGGCCGAGCGGGTGTGCGCCGCGAGCTACGGATCCGAACTGGACGGGGATTGGCGGCGGTGGCGTCCGGAATTGTCCGACGCCTGTTCGCGCTGATCGCGTTCGCGCGGGGCGCATTTCGGGGCCGACCGCATTCCGGGAATGCGAAAACCCGCATGGCCGGGGAGGAAGGCGGCCATGCGGGTTTCAGGTGAGGCGGAGTATCAGAAGCCGAAATGGAAGCTGAGAAGGTCGCCGCCGAACAGGTAGAGGTTGTTGAACAGCTGAGTGAATCCAGAAAGCATGAGCGTGTCCTTCTCGGGTCGAACTGTGTTGGGGAGTTGCTCCGGTCTTGCCGGTGCCACACCAGATTTGCACCAGACGTCCAGTCCGTTTTTGGGGGTTTGCGGGAGATCGCCCGGTCGTGCCGCGGAAAAGTGCTTTCCGGTCCGGACAAACCGCGGTCCGGACCGGACGGTGGGCGCGGTGGGAAGGCATGCGGCGGGGGATGGTTTCGCTTCTCGGCATTCGGGCAAACCTTGCGGAACGGGATTGTTTCGGTGGTTGTCACGGTCCGGTTGAGATTGGCCATCAGTCGTCGAATCAGTCAAAAACTCCAGGAAGTAGCGCATACTCCTGCGGTACGGGACGCCAATTTCCCCGGTTTTCCCGTCAATGTTCGGAGTCATCGAGCTCGAAGTAGCGTGAGTTCCGCGAACGTCTGGCGATCACTGCTCATCTGCCTATTCGGATAGGAGCTCTGTCATGGCTGAATTCATTTCCGGTGGCCTGTTCGACGCGTTGATCAAGATGGTCATCGGCTCGGCGAGTGGTTCGGCAAGTGGAAGCGGGCCCTGCTTCTAGCGGCGCATACTGGTCGGGTTGTTTCTTATCGGGACGGACACCTCACACTCCGGAGGACCTCGAATGAAGCGTCAGCAGAATCTCTCCCAGGACGCCCGCCGCAAGGCCGACGCCGAAAGCGCCGCCGCCCACCGCGCCGAACGTCACGACCAGATGCGGGATATGAACCTCGCCCGCGACGATTCCGGCGGCGACTACGAACCCGCCGATCGCGAAGACCAGCAGGGCACGGACCGCCCCCGCGCCCGCATGCGCGATGACCGCCACGCCGCCGAGGCCGCCGCCCACGACGCGGTCCGCGAGGCAAATACCGAGTTCGACCGCTGAGTCGCGCGACGGATCCGGGCGATCATTCGGGGGTTGCCCGGCTCGTCGTGTTCGGCGGGCAACGCCGCACCCGGAAGGTGTCCCGAAAGTGAACTGCGGGGGACGTCGGGGACTCGGTGTGGTCACGAAAGTGGAGGGGCGCGGGCGGATGGGTCACGGGAAGACGACGATCCGGGCTATCCGGAGATCTGATATCCGCTTTCATTGCTGGACGGTAACTGGAACGCCTAGGGTTCGAGATCTGGCATTCGGGACAAAACTCCGCGGGTTGGGGGAGTCAGCCGGGTGCGGTCGAGTTCGAGTTGCAGGGCTCCCGTGACTGAAGGGCAACACTATGAACACTCATCAGCTATCCGCCCGGCGAGTGCCGCGCCCGCTCATCCATCCCCATCGAGAATCCGACCCGGCGCTGGCCCGGGTGCTGGTCGTCGAGGGGCACCTGGCTACCGCCGAGATGGCGCTGCTGGTGTTGTCGGCGGCCGGTTACGACTCGATGCACGCCGCGAACGCGAGCCAGGCGCTCGCGCTGTCCGAGCGCTGGCATCCGGATCTGGTGCTGCTGGATCTGCGACTGCCGGATCTGCACGGCGTCGAGGTGTGCCGGCGGCTGCTGGTGAGCGGCGACGCCCCGATCATGGTCGTGTCCGCCGAGCGTGATCCCGATGTCATCGAGAGCGTGCTCGCCGCGGGCGCCGTGGACTACCTGCCCAAACCCTTCCGCACGAGCGAGCTGCTCACGCGCATCCACGCGCGCCTGCACCCGGATCTGGTGATCGACGATCGCCAGGACGAGTCGCCGGCGGTCGCCGCGGCGGTCCGCGAGTCCGTGCGCCTGGCCGACTGATCCGGCGTACCCGCGCCTGGCCCGGCTCACCGCGGCCGGCGAGCCGGGCGGCAGCTCAGTCGAGGCAGAACTCGTTGCCCTCCGGATCCGCCATGACGATGTGCCCGAAGCTCATCGGCGGCTCGGGCTCGAAGCGGGTGAGGCGTTTCGCGCCCAGCCCGACCAGGCGATCGCATTCGGCTTCCAGGGCCGCCATGCGCTCGGCGCCCTGTAGCCCCGGGGCCGCGCGCACGTCGAGATGAACGCGGTTCTTGGCGATCTTGTCCTCGGGCACCTGCTGGAAGAACACGCGCGGGCCGTTGCCGTCGGGATCCTCGATGGCCGAGCGGGTGTTGCGCTGCTCCGGCGGGACCCCGATTCCGGCCAGGAACTCGTCCCACGCGGCCAGCGGATCCGCGCCCGCGGGCAGTTCGACCCCGGGCGGACCGGGATGGACGTAACCCAGCACCTCGCGCCAGAAGGTCGACAGGGCCTTGGGATCGTGGGCGTCGAAGGTGATCTGCAGGTGGCGGCTCATCGGGTGACTTCCTTCGTGGTGTGCAGGTAGAGATCGCGCAGCAGGGCGACCTCGGACAGATGGTGGATGAGTTCTCGGTGAATGTGCAGGACCAGGGCGGCCATCGGGAGATCCGGGTACGGCTCGGCGGGTCCGGCCGGTGCGAGCAGCCCGTCCTGTCCGAGTCCGCGGACGCCGGAAATCCATGTGCCGAGCTGAGTTTCGAGCTGATCCAGGGCCTGTTTCGCCGTGCTCGCGTACTCCCACCCGTCGTACGAGGCCGCGGGTGCGCCGAAGTGCGAGGCGTTGCGGGCCGCGAGCACGCCGACGATGACGTGGCCCAGTCGCCAGGCGATCGTGGTGAAGGGTGCGGGATCCGGTGGCGGGAAAGCGAAGTCGATGGTGAAGTCGCCGCTGCCCGCCTGGATGGGGGCGGTGGAGGTTCCGCGCGGGTACACGCTCCAGGCGTCCGGCACCGGCGACCAAAAGTACTCGTCGTCGGTCAGGCCCTCGAGCCGTTGTCGTACCTGGTGGTTCCAGTGGAACTCCCACTGGTCGCACAGAATGGCGTTCCAGTCCGGTTCGTCTGTGTCCATGCGGCTACTCTGGCACCGATAGCGGACAGGATCGGTCCGCAATCGCGCGGACACTCGGCGAGGTGGAGATGACGGGCCGTGACGAGCGGGGAACGACCGAGCGGGTGCTGACACTGCTCGGGCTGCTGCAGCAGCGGCAGGTGTGGACCGGGCCCGAACTCGCCGACCGGCTCGCGGTCACCGTCCGTACGGTCCGCCGCGATATGGAACGGCTGCGCGCGCTCGGGTACCCGGTGCACGCCAGCCAGGGGGTCGGCGGGGGCTATCAGCTGGGGTCCGGGCAGGATCTGCCGCCGCTGCTGCTCGATGACGAGGAGGCCATCGCCACGGCCGTCGCGCTGCTGGTAGGGGCGGGCGGCGGACTGACCGGGACGGGGGACGCGGCGCTGCGGGCGCTCACCAAACTCGATCGGGTCCTGCCCGCGCGGCTGCGGCACGAGATGCGAGTGCTGACCGAGGCGATCGAATCGTTCGACCGCGCCCGGTCCCCGGTGGATCCGGACGCGCTCATGACCCTGGCCCGCGCCTGCCACGATTTGCTCGAAGCCGGATTCGACTACCCGGCCGGGGACGAGGTGACCCGCCGCCGGGTCGAGCCCTACCGGCTGGTGGCCTCGGATCGGCGCTGGTATCTGCTCGCGTTCGATCTCGACCGTGACGACTGGCGCACCTTCCGTGTCGACCGGATGCGCGAAGTCGCCCTGCGCACGTGGCATTTCCGTGCCCGGCCGGGTCCGGACGCGGCGGCCTTCGTGCAGGAGGGCGTCGCGGCGCGGGTGTATCCGCGGCAGGCGCGCTTTCTGGTGCACGCGCCCGCCGGGACGGTCCGGGCCCAGGTTCCGCCCGCGTCGGCGGTGGTCGAACCGCGCGGCGAGTCTTCGTGTGAACTGCGCAGCGGCGCAGCCGATCTCGATGCCGTGCTCATGCACGTGCTGGTGCTGGGTCACGCGTTCGAGGTGCTGGAGCCGCCCGAATTGGCTGTACGTGCAAGGGTTTTGGCCGGAATTCTGCATGCCTCGGGTGTGGTCGCGGACCAGGGCTCCTAGCGGCGAAGAATCCGCGATGGCCCGTCGGGGGCGCTGCGGATACTGCTCTCGGGCGCTCATCGCCGCTGTCGCCGCAGCCCGGAGAGCCGCACGCCCGTAACGGTTTTCCCGGTTCCGAGTCAGACCCGCGCGGAGGTGTCGGCCACCTGGCGGGTGGCGAACTTGGCGATGCGGGTGACCAGGGTGCGCGGGCGGCGGGGGAGCAGGTGCGCGGAGGCGAAGTTCCCGATGCCCGGAACCACGTAGCCCTGATTGCGATCGAGGGCGCGCAGGGTCGCCCGGACCACCTGGTCGACGTTGCCCATGGGCGCCCCGATCGCGGCCTTGCGGGTGCCGACCACGTCGAAGAACTGGGTTTCGGTCGGTCCGGGGCAGACCGCGAGAACCTTCACGCCGCGATCGCTGTACTCGCTCCACAGCGCGAGGCTGAAGTTCAGCACGAACGCCTTGCCCGAGGCGTAGGTGGCGAAGTAGGGCGAGGGCTGGAAGCCCGCGGTCGAGGCGACGTTCACGACCTCCCCGGCGCCGCGATCCAGCATGCCGGGGATCAGCAGGCGGGTGAGTCCGGCCAGGGCCACGACGTTGACCATCAGCTGGTCGTGTTCGCTCTCGGCGGGCAGTTCCTCGAAGCGGCCCGCGCTGCCGAAGCCGGCGTTGTTGATCAGGGTGTCGATGGTGAGGCCCCGGCGGGTGAGTTCGTCGGTGACCAGGGTCGCGGCGTCCGGGTGCGCGAGGTCCTGGCCGATGACCTCGACGCGGACGCCGTGGCGGGTACGCAGTTCGGCGGCAAGGGATTCCAGCCGTGCCACCGAACGCGCGACCAGCACGAGATCATCGCCGCGGGCGGCGAGCGCGGCCGCGTACGCGGCGCCGATGCCGAACGAGGCGCCGGTGACGAGGGCGGTTTTTCCCGAGTGGGCCATGGTGGTTCTCCTTCAACGTTGTGTGACACGAGAGTAGCGAATATTTCAGAACATGCAACACTGATGACGCATATCAAAGCTGAAAGGATCACCTCGTGTAGTGTCTCGGACAGAATCTCAGCGAAGAGGAGCTCATGCCGCAGCCGCCCGCCCGACCATTGCGCGCCGATGCCGAACGGACCGTGCGCGCGATCCTGGACGCGGCCGAGCGGCTGCTGAGCGAGAACCCCAACGCGACCCTGGAACAGATCGCGGAAGCCGCCGGGGTCGCGCGGACCACCGTGCACCGGCGCTTCGCCAACCGCGACGATCTCGTGCACACCATGGCGCTCAACGCCTGGAAGCGGATGGCCGCGGCGGTCGAGGCCGCTCGCCCACTGTCCGCGCCGCCGATGGTCGCGCTGCACCAGGCCACCGCCAACGTCATCCAGATCAAGTACGGCGCGAGCTACGCGCTCGATCGCGTCGTCGAGTCCGACCCGGCGATCGCCGCCATCCGGGCCGAGGTCTTCGCCCACTGCGATGCGGCCCTTGCCCGCGCGCAGGCCGAGGGCTTCATCGACGCCGCCGCCGACCTGCTCTGGGTGCGCCGGGTGTACATCGCGCTGATCACCGAGACCGTGCACGGGGACACGACGATGGACGGCACCACGGACCCGGACGCGCTGGCGAGCCGGTTGATCGACACCTTCCTCGCGGGCGTGGGACCACGGCGGTAGTGCGCCCGCGCGGCTCGTAGACTCGCGTGCATGCCCGATGCCGCGGCTCCGGATATCGCCCCGCTGCTCGACCTGTTCGCGGGTCGGCGCGTCGTCGTGCTGACCGGGGCGGGCATCTCCACCGACAGTGGGATCCCGGATTATCGCAGCCCGGGCGCACCGCCCAGCAATCCCATGACCTACCAGCAGTTCGTCGGTGATCCGGTGTTCCGGCAACGGTATTGGGCCCGCAACCATGTGGGCTGGCGGCGCATGGACGCGAGCCGGCCCAACGCCGGGCACCGGGCGCTGGCGCGGCTCGAGCGGGCGGGGCTGGTCACGGGCCTGCTCACCCAGAACGTCGACCTGCTGCACACCAAGGCCGGCCAGCGCGCGGTGATCGACCTGCACGGCACCTATCTGCGGGTGCGGTGTCTGGCCTGTGGCGCGCGGATCTCCCGGCTGACCCTGGCCGATCGGCTGGAGGCGGCCAATCCCGGCTTCGCCGACGACCCGAGCCGTACCGGCGTCGAGGTCGCGCCCGACGCCGACGCGGTGATCGCCGACACCGCCGGTTTCCGGGTGGTCGATTGCGCGGATTGCGGCGGAATGCTGAAGCCGGACATCGTGTATTTCGGGGAGTCGGTGCCCAAAGATCGTGTGGCGGAAGCGTTCACGATGCTCGACCGGGCCGATGCGCTGCTGGTCGCTGGCTCGTCGCTGACCGTCATGTCCGGGCTGCGCTTCGTGCGTCACGCCGCGAAAACCCAACGGCCCGTGGTGATCGTCAATCGGGGGCCGACCCGGGGCGACGAGCTGGCGACCCTGCGGTTCGACGCCGGGTGCGCCCCCACACTCACCGCGCTGGCGGACGCGTACGCCGGGGATCGAACCCCCGCGCACTGATTGCTTTCCGCCCGGGTCGCGAATTCGCGTCCCGCGCACGGGCGAAGGGTCATGCTTGGACTGTCCGCCGCTTGTCGCGACTTGCCGAAAGCCGAGGGGATATGCGATCTTCCGCCCGCGCGCGCAGGTATCGGCCGCTGATCTGGCTCGTGTCCGCCCTGCTGGTGCTCGGCGCCGGCGCGGCGGCGGGTGATCCGGCCGCGGCGGACCGCACGGACACCGGCACCTACGGCGTGCCCGGCCTCGACTACACCTACCGGGCCTTCGTGCCCGCCGGATTGCCCGAGCATCCGGCGCTGCTGGTCATGATCCACGGTTGCAGGACCACGGCCGAACAGCAGCAGCGCGCCAATCTCCTGGATCCCCTGGCGCGCCGGGCCGGTTTCGTCGTGCTGTACGTGGACGGCACCCCGCTGCACCGGCTCCAGGACCGCTGCTGGTCCGGTCTGCTGACCCCCGCCCTCGAATCGCGCACGACCGGCGACGCCGCCGCGATCGCCGCGATGACCCGGGCCGCGGCCGAGCGCTACGGTGCGGATCCGCACCGGATCTATGCGCTCGGAATGTCCTCGGGCGCTTTCGAAACGGCGCTGCTCGGCGCGTACTTCCCGGATCTGTTCGCGGCCGTGGGACTGCACTCGGGAGCGGCGTTCGGGCACGGTGTCCTGGGTTGCGTCGGTCCCGCGCTGCCGGGCGCCACCACCGAACAGCTGGCGGCGCAGGCGTTCTCCGCTCAGGGCGGGCACCGCCGGGTGGTGCCGACGATCGCGATGCGCGGCGACGCCGACACGACGGTCTCCGCCGAGTGCGGGGAGCAGGCCGTCGAACAGTGGCGCGCGACGGCGAATCTGATCCTGGCCGCCCAGGGGGGTGCGGACCGGATTCGGCCCGAGCCCACGGCTTTTCGGGACGGCGTGGTCCCCGGCGGTCACCGCTACACGGTGCGAACCTGGGACGCTCCGGGCGCGCCCTGCCCGGTGCTGCAGGCGTGGACCGTGCACGGGATGGGCCACTTCTGGTCCGGTGGTGCGGACGAGCCGGATCTCGCGGAGTTCACCGACCCGCGCGGCCCCAGCGCGTCAGCGGCGGCCTGGGCCTTCTTCTCCCGCGTCGAGCGCACCGCGGACGGATTCTCCTGCCGCCCACCCGATACCGTGGGGTGAACCGACGGCCCCACGCGGCCGGACACCCCATCGAGGAAGGGCCCGCTCCGTGACGACCTCGGCACAGCAGTCGATCATCCTCATCACCGGGATCCAGGCGGCCGGGAAATCCACCGTCGCGCAACTGCTGGCCGAACGGCTCCCGCGCTCGGTGCACGTGCGCGGAGATCTGTTCCGCCGCATGGTGATCAACGGCCGGGCGGACATGACGCCGGATCCGTCCGCGGAGGCGGTGCGCCAGCTACGCCTGCGGCACCGGCTGACCGCCTCGACCTGTGACGAATACTTCCGGGCCGGTTTCACCGTGGTCGCCCAGGACGTGGTGCTGGGCGAGCACCTCACCGAGATGGTCGACGCCATCCACGCGCGGCCACTGCTGGTGGTCGTGCTCGCGCCGCGGCCCGAGGCGATCGAACGCCGCGAGGCCGCCCGCGGCAAGGACGCCTACGGGCGGTGGACCATCGATCTGCTCGATGCCGGACTGCGGAACGAGACCCCGCGCCTGGGTTTGTGGCTCGACACCTCGGACCAGACCGCGCACGAAACGGTCGACGACATCCTCGCGCGGGTCTGGACCGAGGGTGCGGTCCGCTGAATCACCCTCGGGCGCCGGGCCTCACATCGGATAGATGGGGTGCTTGCGCGGGTTGAACTCCGGCTTCGCCGGCTGCTTGTCGCGCAGCAGGCGCAGTGCGTGGCGGATCTCGAGGCGGGTGCGCGAGGGCTCGATCACCGCGTCGATGTAGCCGCGTTCGGCGGCGATCCACGGGGTGGCGATGGTCTCGTTGTACTGGTTGACCATGAACTCGCGGGCCGCGGCCCGATGCTCCTCGGGCACCGCCGCCAGCTGGCGCTTGCCGAGCAGATCGACCGCGCTCTCCGCGCCGATGACCGCGATCCGGGCGGTCGGCCACGCGAAGCTGAAGTCCGCGCCGACCTGGCGGGCCGCCATCATGCCGTACGCGCCGCCGTAGGACTTGCGCACCACCAGGTTGATGATCGGCACGGTGGCCTCGATGATCGCGCGCGGTACCCGGCCGCCGCGAATGATCACACCGGCGGCCTCCTCGGACAGGCCGGGCAGGACGCCGGGGGTGTCGGCCACGAAGATCAGCGGAATGTTGAACGCGTCGCACAGCCGGATGAAGTAGGTCGACTTGTCCGAGCAGGCGGCATCGATCGAACCGCCCAGGACCAGTGGCTGATTCGCGATCACGCCGACCGGATTGCCGTCGACCCGCGCGAACCCGGTGATCAGGTTCGGTGCGAAGGTGGCACGGATCTCGTGGAACTCGCCGTCGTCGAAGATCCGCAGCAGGATCTCGTGCATGTCGTAGCCGGCGCGATCGGAATCGGGAATGATCCGGTCGAGTTCGCGATCGGAGTCGGTGATCTCCGGCTCGAGACCGGGATTCACGATCGGCGCGCGCTCCACGCAGCTGGTCGGCATGTAGCTCAGGTAGTTCCGGGCCCAGGCGTAGGCCTCCTGCTCGGTATCCGCGACATGGTGCAGGGTGCCGCGTTCGGCCTGCACCTTCGCGCCGCCGAGGTCTTCGGCGCTGACGTCCTCGCCGTTGACGGCCTTGATCACGTCGGGCCCGGTGACGAACATGTACGAGTCCTTGGTGCCGATCAGCACATCGGTGTTGATCGGCCCGTACACCGAACCCGCCGCGCATTTGCCGAGAATGATCGACACCTGCGGCACATAGCCCGAGAGCTTCTCGAGTACCCGCGAGATATCGCCGAACGACGCGATCGACCCGACCGCGTCCTGAATCCGCGCGCCGCCGGAATCATTGATCGTCACCACCGGGCAGGCATTGTCGAACGCGAATCGCAAAGCGCGCATGAACTTCTGCGCCGAGGTCACCCCGACCGATCCGCCGTACACGGTCTGGTCGTGCGAGATGACCACCACCGGCCGCCCGCCGATCAGCCCGCGCCCGGTGACCAGGCCGTCGCCGTAGAGCGCGTCGGGTTGTCCCGGCTGCCTGGCGAGGGCGCCCGTCTCGACGAACGTGCCGGGATCGAGCAGCATGTTCACGCGTTCGCGAACACTCGGAATGCCCTTCTTCTCGCGTTTGGCGACCGCGGCGTCCCCCGCCGGTTCCGCCGCGACCCCCAGGATCTTGTTCAGTTCATCGAGCTTCGCTCGCGTGCCGATCACGCTTACCGCCACCTTCTCCCGCTCCGCCTAATTGCCCCGGTGACGTTATGCGCTGTCCCCGAGGAATGATCACCAAATCAGACAAACGGGATGATTCACAAAATGCGGGGGGCGTGCGCTGGAGATCGCCCGTCGCACGCAGGTAGAACGTGTTCTAGTCTGCTGGTATGGACGTCACCTACGAAGGCACCGCGCGGGAACTCGAAACCGACAGCGGGACACTGCGTTACCACGAAGCGGGCGCGGGCGAGCCGTTGATCCTGCTGCACGGATCGGGTATCGGTGTGAGCGGCTGGAAGAACTTCCGGGGCAATCTTGGCTTCTTCGCCAAGCACTACCACTGCTACATCCTCGAGTTCCCGGGCTTCGGTATCAGCGATCCGGTGCCGGGGGTGCATCCGGTCTTCGCGGCCGGCGCCGCGGTGCTGCGATTCATGGATGCCTTGGGCATCGAATCGGCCGCCATGGTGGGCAATTCGATGGGCGGGGTCGTGGGGGTCAATCTCGCGATCAACGCTCCCGATCGCGTTTCGCGGCTGGTCGCCATCGGCGGTGTCGGCCCGAACATCTTCACCACCAATCCCAGTGAGGGTTCGCGGCTGCTGCAGGAGTTCGCGGACGAGCCGAGTCGCGACAGGCTGGTGCGCTGGCTGAAGTGCATGACCTTCGATCATTCGCTGGTGACCGAGGAACTGATCGAGGACCGCTGGCGGGCCGCGAGCGATCCGGCGTCGCACGCCTCGCTCGCGGCCATGTACGGCTCGAAGGCGTTCGAGGCCCAGCGCGCGATGATGTCGAAGATCGCGCCCTACTGGGCCAACATGCACAAGGTGCGGTGCCCGACCCTGCTCACCTGGGGCATCGAGGACCGCCAGAGCCCGCCGGACATGATGCTCGTGCCGATGCGCCTGATTCCCGAGGCCGAGGTCCACGTGTTCCCCAGGTGCGGGCACTGGGTGATGATCGAGGCCAAGGAGGCGTTCGAGTCGGTGACCCTGGACTTCCTGCAGCGCACCGCGCGCTGATGGCCGATCCGGTGGCGGCCCGGCTGTGGCCGTGCGCAGAAGTGGTACGGGTGTATCGGTAGTCGTCGACTATCAATCCCATTTCCAGCGTTGATGCCCGGCTCGATGGCCATGCGATGCCGGGCGTTCTTCGAAAGTCGCCGACCTCTATGATTCGTGTCGTTGAATGCAGTTGTTGTGCCACGGCCGAATTCGCGTAATTCGCAGTGGTGAGTCATACATACTGAAACATCGGCGGCTCAGAGGTATGGTCGGTGACCGTGACCCGATTGTTATCGGGTTCGGTGCTAGATCGACTTGGGAGATCCATTGAAGTACACGAAATTCGCTACCACCGCCATGATCGCCATCGCCGCCACCGGAATCGCCGCGGGCACCAGCTACGCCGCCCCGGGCGCGCAGGCGCCCGCAGCGGCGCAGGTGACCCCGGCCGCGGCCTCGCAGGGCACCCAGGACGGTGTCGACTACTCGGTGCGGCTGGCCGAGACCGGCAACACCGTCGTCACGCAGGTCACCGGCGGCGCTTTCCAGCTGGCCGCGGACGGTAAGGCCGTCACCCTGAAGAACGACGCCGGACAGGTCGTGGCGCAGCTGCCGCTGGTCGGCGCCGCCGGCGCCGAGCAGATCGCGCTCACCGCGGTCATCGACGAGCAGGGCCAGCGCCTGTCGCTGACCGCACCGGCGGCCTCGGACGTCTCGGTGCGGTTCATCGGTTCGCAGGAGCGGTTCTTCGCCGAGTTGCAGCGTGCCTCGCTCGGCGCGCTGATCGGCGCCATCATCGGCGCGTTCTTCTTCGGCATCGGCCTGCCGTTCGGCGCGCTCATCGGCCTGCTGATCGCCGGTGGCCCGTCGCTGATCGACGCGGGTCTGGCCTACTTCGGCGGACAGCCCTGAAAATTCTGATTCTCGGCGGCACTCGGGAAGCCCGGGAAATCGCCGATATCGCTTCCGGCGAGCGAGGAGTCGAGATCGTCTCCTCGCTCGCCGGGCGCGTGCGCGAACCCGTCCTGCCGGTCGGTGCGGTGCGCATGGGCGGCTTCGGGGGCGTGCAGGGCTTGCGGGAGTGGATCTCCGGCAACGCCATCGACCTCGTGGTGGATGCCACCCATCCGTTCGCGGGCGGTATGACCGCCAATGCGGCTCAGGCTGCCGCCCAGCTGGGTCTGCCGGTGCTGCACGTGCGCCGGCCCGGCTGGCACGAACAGCCGGGAGACCGGTGGATCCGGGTGCCGAATCTGACCGTGGCCGCCGAAACCGTTGCCGGGCTGGGGGATCGGGTCTTTCTCACCGTGGGCCGCCAGGGCGTGGCGGCCTTCGCGGCATCGGGGCAGTTTTTCCTGATTCGGGCCATCGACTCGCCCGAGGGCGCGGTGCCCCCGCGGCACGAGGTGCTGCTCGCGCGCGGGCCGTTCGCGGTCGAGGAGGAAATCGCGCTGCTCACCGCGCACGCGATCGAGGTCCTGGTGACCAAGGACAGCGGGGGAGCGCTGACCGAGGCCAAACTCCAGGCCGCCCGGACGCTGGGCCTGCCGGTGGTCATGATCGACCGCCCGCCGCTGCCGGGCGGCGCCGAGCAGGTGGAAACCGTTGCCCAGGCGTGGGATTGGGTGCTCGCCCGGCGCTGAGCCGCTCCCCGCGGCTCGGGCGCGGCGGATCAGGACAGGCGGCTGGCGGGATCGAGTAATTCGGGCAGCCGATCGAACCACTCCAGCACCGCGCGCTCGTAGCGGATCCCGAAATCCAGGGTCGCGCGTTCGAAGGGCGAGATGCGCTGCTCGTCGTGGCCGGACAGGTAGCCGGTCAGGCGCTGCTCGTGCACGGTGCGATTGGCGGCGATGATGCGGTCGAGGCGGTCGCGATCGACGAATTCGCCGAAGGACAGCGTCAGCAGCAGCGGCACCCGGATGGTCTCCGCGCCCGGATCGCGGGCGATCCATTCGGCGAAGGCCTCGCGGCCGTTCTCGGTGATGCGGTACGGCGTGCGATCGCGTGCGCCGGTTTCGCCCTTCTCGACCAGGCCGGTCTGGTGCATGGTCGCCAGTTCCCGGTAGACCTGGCTCTGGGTGATGGTCCAGAAGTCGCCGATGCGATCCTGGGCCAGGGTGACCAGATCCCACCCGGACATATCGCCCTGGTGTAGGAAACCGAGTAGGGACGCGGCCGTCGAATTGAGCGGGCGCCGGGTTTTCTCGTCTACCACTGCCATCCCTTCAGCCATACATTCCACTATGGAATATTATTCACCATAACGCCGGGACGTGAAGACCCGGGGTCCGTTCGCCGCCTCGAAGACCGTGGTGGTCGACGCGCCCACGATGAGCAGCGTGCGCATATCCACCTCGTCCGGATCCAGTTCGGCCAGGGTCACCACCCGCACCGACTCGGCCGGACCGCCCACATCGCGGCCCAGGATCACCGGGGTCTCGGGTTTGCGATGTTCGAGCAGCAGATCCTTCATGGCTCCGACCTGCCAGGTGCGCTGTGAGGAGCGCGGGTTGTAGACCGCGAACGCCATGTCGGCCGCGGCCACCGCGGCGAGCCGCCCGGCCACCACCTCCCAGGGCTTGAGCCGGTCCGAGAGCGAGATCATGGCGAAGTCGTGGCCCAGGGGCGCGCCGACCCGGCTCGCCACGGCGGTCGCGGCGGTCACGCCGGGCAGCACGCGCACCGGCACCGCGCGCCACTGTGGATCGCTGGACTCCTCGATCACCGCGGCCGCCATCGCGAACACCCCGGGATCGCCGCCGGACACCACGACCACCTTCGCCCCGCGCTTGGCCAGGTCCAATGCCATTGCCGCGCGCTCGGACTCGACCTTGTTGTCGCTGGAGTGCCGCTGCTGACCCGGCCGCTCGGGCACCCGGTTCACGTAGGTCGCGTAGCCGACGATGTCGGTGGCCTCGGCGAGGGCGCGGGCGACCTCGGGGGTGATCCACTCCTGGGATCCGGGGCCAAGGCCCACGACGACCACCTGACCGGGCGCGTCGGCCAGTGGCCCGGCCGAGGCCGCGGATGAGTTCGTGTCCGCGGAGGCGTTCGCGCGCGCGGCGCCGATCGCCGCGTCGGCGGTGACGGCGAACGCGCCGGCCTCCCCGGCCGGTGCGCCCGATTCCGTCTCGCCGGAGATCACGGCCGAGTCCGCCGGGCCGGAGCACGCGGGCGAGTCCGCCACGCCGAGAACGTCATTCGGCGTGGTTGCGTGCGTGGTAGCGCGCGCTGCGGAGGACGTAGCAGCCGATTCTGCGTTCGAGGCGGGTGCGCCGGGATTCGCGGTCGTCTCGGTCAGGGGGATACGGGTCTGCGGCGCGGGGCCGGGCACGATGGTGATGGCGAAGTACGGCACGCTCGCCTCGTCCACGTCCGCCGCGCGCAGCACGCGCTGGCGGGTGCTGCTGGCCCGCTCGATGTAGAAGGCGTCGTCCAGGCGGCCGGAGTCGGCAAGAGCCTGGCGCACACCGGGATAGGTGCGCCCGAGCTTCATGATGGCGGCGGCGTCGGTCTCGCGCAGCCGCCGGGTCAGCTCGTCGGTGTCCATGGTGCCGGGCAGGATGGTCAGCACCTGCTCGCCCTCGACCAGCGGGGTCGCCAGCGCTGCCGAGGCGGCGCTGACCGAGGTGACGCCGGGGATGATCTCGCTGTCGAAGCGGTCGGCCAGACGGCGGTGCATGTGCTGGAAAGAGCTGTAGAACAGCGGATCACCGGCCGCGAGCAGGGCCACCGAACGCCCGGCCGCGAGATGCTCGGCCAGGCGGGCGGCCGCGCTCTCGTAGAAGTCGTCGATCGCGCCCTGATAACCGCCGGGGTGCTCGGTGGTCTCGGTGGTGACGGGATAGACCAGGTGCTCTTCGAGCTGTCCCGCGCGCATGTACGGTGCGGCGATGGCGCGCGAGATGCTGCGCCCGTGCCGGGCGCTGTGGAAGGCGATCACGTCGGCCGCGCCGATGATCCGCGCCGCCTTGACCGTCACCAGTTCCGGATCGCCGGGTCCCAGGCCGATGCCCCAGAGCTTGCCGCTCATTCTTGTTCGCTCGCAATCGCATTGAGGGCGGCGGCGGTGATCGCGCTGCCGCCGCGCCGGCCCCGCACGGTCAGGAATTCGATGTCGCCGTATTCGGCCAGGGCCTGCTTGGACTCGGCGGCGCCGATGAACCCGACCGGAATGCCGATGACCGCCGCCGGGCGGGGTGCGCCCGCGTCGAGCATGTCCAGCAGATGGAACAGCGCGGTCGGGGCGTTGCCGATGGCGACCACCGCGCCCGCGAGGCGGTCGCGCCAGAGTTCCAGGGCCGCCGCGGATCTGGTGTTGTCCATGGCTGCGGCGAGTCCGGGCACGCGCGGGTCGCCCAGCAGGCACAGCACGTCGTTATCGGCGGGCAGGCGCTTGCGCGTCACGCCGGAGGCAACCATGTTGGCGTCGCACAGGATCGCGTTCCCGGCCCGCATGGCCGCGCGCGCCGCGGCCACCACGCCCGCGCTGTACTCGATGTCGGCGGCCAGATCCACCTGCCCGCAGGCGTGGATCATCCGCACCACCACCTGCGACACATCCGCGGGGAACCGGGCCAGGTCGGCTTCGGCGCGAATGGTGGCGAACGAGCGCCGATAGATCTCGGCCCCGTCGGTGAGGTAGCTGGTGCGCACGTCGGACATGGTGTCCAGCCTAGATTTCGCCCGCGCGGGACCTCGGGCCGGGTGGCAGCGCTCACCTCGAATCCGGTTCGGGGTGCACCGGATCAGGTGCGCGGGCGCTCGAGAATGCGGGACATGACGATGCTGCTGCGGGTTCGCCCGACGCGTGCGTTCTCGCGGATCCGCTCGACGGTCACCTCGATCTCGGCCATGTCGGTGGCCATCACGTGCACGAGCGCGTCGGCTTCCCCGGCGATCGTCCAGACGCCGATGACCTGGGGAATCGGTTCCAGGCTGCGGCGCAGTTCGGCGGGGGAGATGTTGTCGCGGTAGTAGACCTCCACGTACGCCTCGGTGCGCCAGCCGAGCGCGGCCGGATTGACCTGGGCGCTGAATCCGGTGATCTGCCCGCCCGCGACCATCTTGTCGACGCGGCGTTTGACCGCGGGCGCGGAGAGCCCGACGAGCGCGCCGATCTCCTGGAAGGACGCCCGGGCGTGCTTGAGCAGATGGGCCAGAATGCGCCGATCGAGCTCGTCCATGCCTGCCCTTTCGCCGGCGACGCAACGAATCGTTGCTCATGTCCGAATTTGCGCAACGAATCGCTATTTCTGACGCAACGGTACCGCACATACCTTCGTGATCACGTACGTACCTCGTTCGACCCACCTGTATCGAAGGAGCCTCGTTGACTTCCGCAGCCACGCTCCGCGCTCCCGAACCGGCGGACGACCGCCGCCCGAGCGCGCGCCGGTATCTGATGTGCCGACCCGAGCATTTCGAGGTCAGCTACGCGATCAACCCCTGGATGGATACGTCGGCGCCGGTGGACCGGGAGCTGGCGCTGGCGCAGTGGGACGCGCTGCGCGTGGCGTACGAGGCGCACGGGCACCGGGTCGACGTGATCGAGGGGGTGCCCGGTCTGCCGGACATGGTGTTCGCCGCCAACGGCGGGCTGGTGATCGGTGATCGGGCGCTCTCGGCCCGCTTCGCCAATCCCGAACGCGCGCAGGAGGGTCCGGCCTATCACCGCTGGCTCGGTGAGCACGGCTTCGCGCTGCTGGGCGCGGCCGCCGAAATCAACGAGGGGGAGGGCGATTTCGCCATCGCGGGGGACCGGATCCTGGCCGGCACCGGGTTCCGCAGCTCCCGGGCCGCGCACCGCGAGGTACAGGAGTTCTTCCACCTGCCGGTGGTGTCGCTGGATCTGGTGGATCCGCGCTACTACCACCTCGATACCGCGCTCATGGTGCTCGGCGACACCATCGCCTACTTCCCGGGCGCGTTCACGGGGGCGAGCGCGCGGCTGCTGGCCGGCATGTACCCGGACGCGGTGATCGCGACCGCCGAGGATGCCGAGGTGCTCGGGCTCAACGGGGTGTGCGACGGGCGGCACGTGTTCCTGAGTGACCGGGCGACCGCGCTGGCGGAGCAGTTGCGGGCGCGGGGCTACGAGCCGGTCGGGATCGATCTGTCCGAGCTGCTCAAGGCCGGGGGCAGCGTCAAATGCTGCACCATGGAACAGCATTCGGCGCGCACACCGGCGCTGCCGGAGGGCGTGCCGCTGCTGAACGCCGAGCCGCTGCCCGATGACGAGGACCTGATGGACGTCGAGCCGCTGGCAGGCTGAACGTCCTGGCGCGGAGCCGGTCGGGGCTCCGAGCCGGTGCGCGGGTGCCGATCGTCGCGGTCGGCGACGGCACCCGTGCGCCGGCCTTTCAGCCCGGTCGGGCCGCGCGGCGCCGATCGGCGCGATGGTTGAGCGCCTCGACCACGCGCCGCCAGGCGGGGGAGGCCTCGGAGATGCGGGCCGAGATCAAGTGCCGATCGCCGGCGGGGGCGCCGGGCCGCTCGTGCGCGGCGGTCCAGGCATCGAGTTCGTCGATGAGCCCGTCCAGGCGCGGGTCCGCGGGATCCCAGTCGACGGCGCGATCGGCGGCCAGGATGAGGCGGGTGGTCTCCGGGTCGTCGAACAGAGCGTTCTTGTCCCGGACGCGCTGGGCCACGGCCCCCGGGTCCAGGGCCCGCAGCAGGATCCAGGCGTCGCGTTCGAGGCGCACGCGCAGCTCGCCGATGCCGAGGTCGCGCATGCGCCGCAGGATCGCGACGATCTCCGGCGGCAGCACCAGGCTCTCCCCGCTGTCCAATCGCGCTATGCGGCGGCGGTATTCGCTGAGCTGTTCGATGCGCTGTTCGAGTTCGGCGTCGATATCGGCCATGGCCGAGGCGAATTCGCTCGGCTGCGCGTGCAACAGCGCGTCGATGCGGGCCAGGGGGACCCCGGCGTCGGCGAGGGTGCGGATGCGGATGAGGTCGACCGCGGCCTGGGCGCGGTAGCGGCGGTACCCGGAGGCGTCGCGTTCGGGTTCGGGCAGCAGGCCCACGTGGTGGTAGTGGCGGACGGTGCGCACGGTCACGCCGGCGGTCGCCGCGAGCTGGCCGATCGTGAGCACCGTTCTCCTGAGTTCGTCCGAGTCGCCGTCGAGTCTAGGGACGCCCGGCCAGGTCGATGACATCGCGGATGGCGCGCACAACCACGTCCGGGCGGTCGAAGCACAGGCGGTGATGGAAGGTGTCCTCGAGTACGCGCTGTTCGCCGCGCGTGACCGTGCCGGCGAAGGCCGCGTCCATGGCCAGGCGGC
Source organism: Nocardia sp. NPDC005978 (assembly GCF_040614455.1). Taxonomy (NCBI): domain Bacteria; kingdom Bacillati; phylum Actinomycetota; class Actinomycetes; order Mycobacteriales; family Nocardiaceae; genus Nocardia; species Nocardia sp. NPDC005978. The sequence continues at coordinate 2,855 of NZ_JBEXUS010000112.1, read as the reverse complement.
CCGCGCGCTGTTGCCCGAGTTCGAGGTCGGACAGCACGGCGCGCTGGCCGGGATCGATCCCGGTCACGCTGAGCGCTATCACCGGGACGTCGGGAACGCCCGGGCCCGCGCGCAGTTCGGCCGCCACGGTGACCAGGTTCGCGCGTTCGAGAATGCCGCTGCGCAACCAGGATTCGCCGGCTTTGGCATCGAGCAGTGCCGTCCGCACCGCCTCGGGATAGTCCGCCAGCAGTTGTTCGCCCATCTCGCGAAGGGCCGGGCGCATCGCTTCGAGCCGGTCGAGATCGGGGGCCGAGCGTTCGGTCACCGCGAGCCGCAGCGCCGCGGGCATGAAGTCGTCCCACTCGCGGTGCACGGCGTCCAGCCAGACCAGCCCGGCCACCTCGTCCGGGTAGAGCTGGGCGAACCGGTGCGCGAACAGGCCGCCGAGCGAATGCGCGGCGAGCACGTACGGTCCCTCGATATCCAGCGCCCGCAACAACTCTCGCGCCTCGACGGCGATGGCCCGCGCGGTGCGGGGCACGGTCAGGGCGTCGCTGTATCCGGTGTGGCCGCGGTCGTACACCACGGCCGTGGTGAACTCCGAAACCCGCTGCTGCACACCGAAATAGTCCAGTCCCACCGCACCCGCCCCGGGGAAGAAGAGCACGGCCGGGCCGCCGTCGCCCATCCGGTGCGCGAACACCCGCCGGCCCTCGATCCGCTGAAACCCGCCGATCGGCGGAACGTTCCTACTCACACACTCACCGCTGTTCACCATGGGGACAACCCTGCAACCCTGACGCAGCGTCAGGGTCAAGCCCGCACCCGCGGGCACGGTTCGGAGGACTCTGAAAATTCGATCATGACAATATGCGCATCTAAGCATGCAATTCGGGTGTGCCATTCGCTCGGGGGAGAGTCCGGGCGCAATGTCCTTCCACGACAACGACAAAGCCCCCGCCCGGATGCGGGCGGGGGCCGGTTCGGCGGCTACGGCCGGTGATCGGGGGAGTGCCCGCTGTCCGGCCGGGCTGTGTCAGCGGGTCGCGTCGGGCACCCACTTGAAGCCGGTGGCGCCGGTGTTGACGCAGATGACCGGCTTACCGGTGTTCACGTCCCAGGCCGGCTTCATGCCTTCGCTGCGGGTGCACGGGGTGTGTGCCCGCGGGGTCGAGGCCGATGCCGGTCCCGCGACACTGATGAGCGCGGTGGCCACGGCTCCGCCGACGAGCACGGTGGTGACGAGCTTCTTCATGATCTGCCTTCCGTCGTTGAACACGCGAGGAGGCTCCCCCCTCTGATCGCGCCCCCGAGTCTGCCGCGATCGGGGTGGCAAGCCAAATCAATTTCGGCGCTTCCGTATTCGATGAAACACGCATGAAATCGGTTGCATCGCAGCTCATCAGCTGTCCAGGGCCCGTGATTCGGCCCTGTCGCGGTAGTGATCAACACCTCACGGTCCTGGTGAGCGGGCATGACACCGGCGTCAGCGATCTGGATATCGCCATCGTGACCCGACGGCACGGAACCTGGCAGATGTGCGGGATCCGCGGGGGCGACGAGTTTTTCGGTCCGCTGCCCGGTCCGCTGGAGTGAACCGCTGGTTTCCCGGCCGCCGGATCCGGCGGCGGGCTCAGGATTCGGGCGGGTCGATGCGGTAGCCGGTGGGGGTGGCGGTGACGTCGGTGACGGGGCCGCGCGGGCGGCCGCAGTGGCGGGAGCAGCCGGACCAGTGCTGGCGGCCGGAGGCGACCACCTCCTCGGGGAGGAGGGAGTCGCGGGGGAAGGCCGGGGTGGATGGGGGCAGGACCCGTGCCGTCTCCACGGCTTCGGCCAGGTCGGCTCGGACGTCGGTCAGGGACTTGGCGCAGCCGGGTTGTCCGGCGCAGGCGCTGACCTGGAGCCAGGGCGAGTTGGCGTCGAAGATCAGGCCCAGGGGAGCCAGGACCCGGACCACCTGTTCGGCGGCCCACTCCTCGAGGTCGGTGATGATCAGGCTGCGCCACGGCGTGAGATAGATCGGGCGCTCGATGGCGGCGACGAACTCCGCGACGCGCGCCTCCAGGGAGCCCAGGCGCACGCCGGCGCCGAGGGTGACCAGGTCGTCGCCCTGGGTCAGCCAGCCGATCGGAATGTCCTGTGGCGCGGTCGTTTCCACGCGGGTCGCGGTGGTGTCCAGGCCGGGGTGGGCGAGTAGCAGGCGATCGGCGAGCCGGCGCGGGCCGTCCTCGATCTCGTGGACGCGCCACCGGCCCTCGCGCAGGTCGAGGAATTCGTGTGCGGCGGTGAGCATGAGCTGTACCGCCGCGTCCGCGGGTACCCGCAGGCCGGAATCGGCGCCGCCGAGCAGCAGGGCGAAGTTCTCCCCATCCACCCCGTGCACGCCGATGTCGCCGCCGAGCCCGCTCACGTCCCCGCGTCCGTCGTCGAGGGTGAACAGCACCCGCCCGGGCAGATCCGCCAGCCGGGGCGCGCCGCGCAGACCGGCGTCCAGCGGCGGGACCAGCCCGTGCACGTCGGCGATGCCGCCGACCCGGCCGGACAGCGGCGAGGCGATGATGTTGCGTACCCGCTCGTGGGTGGCGCTGGGCAGCAGTCCGGCGGCGGTGAGCCGCTGTTCGAGGGCGGCCGCGTCGCGCATCCCGCGCAACTGCACGTTGCCGCGCGAGGTCAATTCGATCCGGCCGTCGCCCAGGTCCCGCGCCGCCTCGGCCAGGGTCTGCAACTGCTCCGGGTTCAGTCGCCCGCCGGGAACCCGGATACGGGCCAGGGGTCCGTCGGCAGCCTCGTGCAGGCGCAGCACGCCGGGGCAGGAATCGGGTTCGGATCGCGTCATGACCACACCAGGGTACGGCGAGCGGCCGGGCGGGCCG
>NZ_JBEXUS010000111.1:0-26702 GCF_040614455.1 Nocardia sp. NPDC005978 | reverse complement strand
GGTACTGCACTCGACAGGGTGTGGGAGAGTAGGTCACCGCCGGAACATCATTCACGAAACCCCCTGACTTCGGTCAGGGGGTTTCGTCGTTTCCGTTCATTGTTCGCTACAGCAGCGTCAGCTGATCCGGACTGACCTTCGCCGGCAACCGCGGATGCCAGATTCCCAGCACCTCGAACTGTCTCCGCCGCCCGGCGTGATTTCCGATGAAGAAGTAGAGATCGCTTCCCGGGTCACACATCTCGCGTTCCCACTTCTCGCGCAGTCGACGCCGCGCCTCCTCGGGACCGTAATCCTGTATCCAGGCCCGGCCATCCTGCCCGAGCTCCCAGTCCAGGCACTGCTGTTCATGCCCGCGGCACGCGGCGTCGGTACATCGATACCGATAACTGAGCCGAAACGGCATCGGCTCCATCAATGCGATCTCATCCCCGAAAAGACTTGGGGTACTGACCGCCTCGATCTTGGCCAGGTGCTGGGAAGCCCACGGAGACCCGTGCTCGACCACCACCCCCTCGACGAACGGCTTGACGAGCCCGAACGACGGCGCGTGCTCACCGCTCGTCCGCCCGAGGGAGTTCGGCCGAAGCAACTGACAAGCACTGGTCGCCCCGATCAGCGGCCCCAGAACTTCCCGCCGCCTGACCCACTGCCGCCCATCCGCTTTCACGTGCCCGACGACCGTCAGCGACTGAGCGTCCGGCCGATACGACTCCGGCCGCGGGTCCCGCTCGCTGTCCCTTCGAACATCCACTTCCACGATGTCGTACTTCTGAAACCGCGAATACGCCTCGGCGGTTCGAAACCGCATGGGATACAGCCGAATCCACGAAGGCGACCCCGTGTCCAGTCGCACTCCCGCGACCGCGGTGACTTCACCGTCCGCCTCCGAAGCGGCCGGATATGTCTTGACGGTAATCAGTACCCGCGCCCGCTCCACCCCTGACGCCATAACCTTCACCTCCCCACGGTCGCGCCCCACAACCGCGGTCCGAGTCCCGAACCCATACGCGATGGGCATTGCCCAAGTAGTACCCCACCGGTACGACATCACCCGTAGCTCACCTGCGAATGACGATTGCCCCACCAACCTGCCACCGCCCCCTCGCAACCCCCGATCTCTTGACATGATGTTGGGGTGCGCATCCTCCTCGCAGTCCTCATAGTTTTCGCCGGCCTAGCGGTAGCAGCCGATTTCGGCGCCGCCTCCTACGCCGAGAAGGCAGCGTCCGAGACGATGCGCAACACCGCGAACCTCGGCTCCGACCCCCACGTGGACATCCAGGGCTTCCCCGTCCTCCTGCAAGCGGCCACCGGCAAATACAGCAAAATCGTCGTGAAGGCAGACCAGGTAGGCAACGAGAAGTTCGGCCTGGTAGACGTGGAAGCCACCTTGGAAGGCGTGGAGATCCCCCTGACCGACCTCTCCGACCGCGTCCTCCACAAGCTCCCCGTGGACCACCTCGAAACGACGGCCCGCTTCAGCGCCCTCCGCCCCCTGGCCCTGGTGGACGTGGCCGGCCTCCTCCCCTTCGGCGTCACCCCGACCAGCGTCCGGATGGACGGCACCACGATCGTCGTCACCGGCAGTGGCGACAACATCCTGATCGACATCGACGAGCTGAAGGGCAAGAAGTCCTGAAGCGAATGCCTCGCGAACGCGAGTGTTGACGCCTGGACCGGGCGGACCGTTTGCTTCTGCCATGGGTTAGCTGGCAACATTCGCCCTGTTCAGACGATGTGTTTCGGATAGGTGGGGGATTGTCGGTGGCTGGTGCGCGGGGCCGGAAGAGAGCGTTGATCGCGTCGGGAATCCTGGTGGCATTGACCGGTTGCGGGACAACGGAATCCGGGTCTCCCGGTGCGGAGTCGTCGAATGCGGACGAGCGGATGTCCGCGTACCAGGATCCGTGCACGATTCCGGTCTCCGCGCTGACCGCCGCCGGTTTGAACGTTGAGGACGAGCGGCCGGGCACGATCGGTGTCGAGTTCAACGGCTGGAAGGGCTGTTCCTGGACTTCCACCGCGGACGAGTACGCGTTCTCCGTCAACACCGGGCCACGCAAACTCGCTGACTTCCAGCAGGATTCGACCTTCGCGCGTTCGTACACCGCCGCCGAGGAAGTCACCCTCGGTGGACGAGCGGCCCGAGTCTTCGTGACGGGCCCCGATCCGGACCGCCGCGCGATGTGTGCGGTCGGTGTCGAGACCTCGACCGGCATGACGCTGTTCCAGACGATCGGGGCAACGGCCGGGGACAAGGGGCAGCCGGGTGACCGCTGCGACGAAACCGTCAGGGTCGCTACCGCATTGATCGGTCGCCTACCCGAAGCCGATGCGGGACCGCCGCCTTCCACCCCCGCGTCGGCCGTGCAATCCGAGTCGGATGTATTGGCGATCTTCGGAAACCTGGATCCCTGCACGGTAGTCACCCAGGCCGAGGTGGATCAGATGACCGGCACCTCCGGCTTGGCGCCGAATCGGACAGTCGATGTTCCGGGCAGATCCGCGACCTGTGCCTGGGGTGGCGAGCGACCCGCCCTGCAGATCGGCTTCCACGGCCTGGTCAAGGACGACTACACGATCACTCCGCCGAACGACCGCAGCAAACAGCTCAGCGCCGAAATCGGTCGCGCCGTCGACCTCTCCGGATACGACGCGACAGACTGCTCGGCGATGACGATGTACGAGAATCCACGCCGGATGGTGTTCCTGCTCGTCGACCCGCCGGGTGATGATCGCATCGAAGGGGGCGTGTGCGGACGTGCCCTGCCCACGATCGAAGCCGTTCTTTCGGAACGTATTTCCTGGCCATAGGACTCCCCTGTAGTCGGATGCACGGGTATGGGGATGAGGGAGCTCGTCTCCGCGCTGCTGTCCGGTCGACCGCGGCCCATTGACCCACGCGTGAAGCATTGAGAAGCTTCAGATCCAACTCACTCAATGAACACGGAGATCGCTGATGACCATCGAGGACGGCCACACGGCCGACGCGAAGCCCTACTCGACGATCACCTACGAGGTCGCCGACGCGATCGCGACGATCACCCTGAACCGCCCCCACGCGCGCAACGGCTTCACCCTCACCATGGCGGACGAGCTCGGGGCGGCCCTGACCGCCGCCGACCTCGATGACGAGGTCCGGGTCATCCTGCTCGCCGCGGCCGGCGACTACTTCTGTGTGGGAATGGATTTCGCGGAGCCCTCGCTCGGCGACTTCACCGACCCGGACTGGGACGAGCCCTCGACCCGGGTTGTCCGCCCGATGGTGAACTCGAACAAGCCGGTGATCGTGGCGATCCAGGGCGCGGCGGTCGGCGTCGGCATCTCCATGACCCTCGCGGCCGACTTCCGCCTTGCGGCCGAGGACACGCGCTTCGGCTTCGTGTTCGCCCGCCGCGGCCTGTACCCCGAAGGCGGCTCGACGTGGTTCCTGCCCCAGTTGGTCGGCCTGGCGAAGGCGAAGGAGTGGATGCTCACCGGCCGCCTCTTCGATGCGCGGGAGGCGCTCTCGGCGGGCCTGATCACCAGCACCCACGCATCGGCGGACCTGCTCCCCGCCGCCTACGCCCTGGCTCGGGACCTGGCGGTGAACGTCGCGCCGACCTCGGCCGCGCTGATCCGCCGCGCGCTCGTCACCATGACGGCGCACGGCGATCCGGAGGCGGCGTTCGCCCTCGACAGGAAGTCCATTCCGCACGCGTCCGCGAGTCCCGATCTGGTCGAAGGCATCTCGTCGTTCCTGGAGAAGCGTCCGCCCCGATTCACGGGTGTCGCGCGGCGCGACGTACCCGATTTGGCTGACTGGCTCGGGTGAGGGCGCTGTGTGCGCGGGTGTGCCTGCGCGGCGAGGGCGGGCGCTGTGCGCCCTCGCCGCGGGCGGGTACTGCGCGCACGAGGCGACGCAAGTCTCCCGATCGTGCGGCCTGTCGCGACTGCGCTCGATGACGTGAGCTGATCTGCCGTGTCGGAGGCAGCGAACCAGCTGCGGCAAGGTGTTGGGGAACATCGGTCTACGCCGACGGTCGTGTGAGTTGGCTCGGCTGCCAAGTGCTGTTATGTGCGTTCGGCATTGTAATGTCGGTTCTTACTCGGTGGTCTCGGAACCAAGCCTCGAGGCGGTGCGGTGACTTCCATCCGGTCTGGGGTGCGCGGCAGGGCCGCGCGCCCGCCGCGAATCGTTCTGCTCGCACGTGACGAAAGGTTCGATCGATGACCCTGGCTTTCGCAACAGCTGTTTTCAACGCACCCGTCGATGTGGTGTGGAAACGCGTGCGGGATTTCGGCGATCTGTCCTGGCATCCCGCGATCGCGAGCTGCGGCCTGGAGGTGGGACCGGTGGGCGAGGATGGGGTGGCGGAAACCCGGCGCCGGATAGTCACTCGCGGCGGAGAGGTCATTGTCGAGCGGCTGGAGGCATTCGACGATGTGCGGCACCGATACAGCTACGCGTTCGCCCAGAACCCTTTTGGTGTGCATACCTACCGTGCCACGCTGGAGTTCATCCCGGTTACCGCCGACGATACGACATTCGCGCACTGGCGGACCGAGTTCACCGCCGCCGAGGATCGACTGTCGGAGTTGTCGAATCTGTTCAGCCGCACTATTTTTCAAGCCGGACTGCACTCGTTGGACACGCTGGTTTCCGAGATCGACGCGTCACCCGGGCTCCGAGCCGCTCGCGGAATCGGATGACATTTCGGTCGGATCGGTCGGGTTCTCGGTAGTCGTGAACACCCACGCGGATGTCGGCGACCAGCGCCGTGCCGCGCGACTTCGCGAGTGGTCCCGTCTCCGAGACTTCGGGATCTCGGGCAGACGGTCTCGGAACTGCTCGGTGAACAGCTGGGCCGGGTGCAATGACGGCAATGCCGTGTTGTCGGGGCTGAGGAGGTTCGGACCGGAACTGCTGTCATAGCCTCGAGATATCGTGCGTTGCATGGTGTTCAACGCGCGAGACCATATTGCCGTAGACACGCTTGCCGGGCGCGACGCCCAGGACGGGATCGCCATCCGATCCGACCTGCTACCGCCCACCACCCACGGCTCGAACATCCGGGGAATTGTCGACCGCGAGATTTGGGACGCGTTACGGATTCCGGTGTGTGCCGCCGCCGGAAATCGGTGTGAGATCTGCGGGGAGCGGTCCACGCGCAACGGCCGCTCGAGCCGTCCGGATTGCCACGAGAAGTGGGTTTTCGAGTTTCGGGACGATCGGCCGGTTCAGCGCTTGCAGCGGCTGATCGCGGTGTGCCAGGGCTGCCATCAGGTGCAGCATTCCGGGCTGGCCCGGGTCAAAGGGCTCGAACACGAGGTGATCGCGCGGTTGTGCCGGATCAACCGGTGGAGTCGGGAACAGTCCGACGCGGATCTCGACCGGTCCAGCGCGCGATCTTCGTATCTCGACCAGTTCGATTGGGATCTGGATCTTTCGGTGCTGCGCGGGCAGCTCGTGCTGCGGGACTATCCGGAGATGTATGTCCCCGCCCGTGATCGAGCGCGGCTCGGAAACTCCTTCTTCGGCATACCGCCGCGGGGCGAAGGTACGCCCCGGTAACCCGTTCCGGCGGACCGGGATCCCGGTAATGTTCCGGATCGATAGCGGCAGGTGAGGGTGAGGGTGGAATGAAGGCGTCGGAGACCACGCTGGCGGCATTGGTGCAGGGGGAGAAGCAGTTTCAGATCCCGCTGTATCAGCGGACGTATTCGTGGACCGACAAGCAGTTGGCGCAGCTGTGGAGCGACATCTGTGAGCAGGCGGATCTGCTCGCGGCGGGGGAGGAGGGGACCACGCATTTCTGCGGGTCGGTCGTGCTGGCCCCTTCGCCGTTGAACGATGCGGCCTTCTCCCGGTGGCTGGTGGTCGACGGCCAGCAGCGGCTGACGACATTGAGCCTGGCGCTCGCGGCGATCCGGGATCACTACACCGATCCGCGGCAGCGCGAGCGGATCAACGAGCAGTATCTGATCAACAAGTTCCAGGAGGACGACGGCTACTTCCGGATCCTCCCGACACAGGCCGACCGGCCCGCCTACAGCGAGCATGTCCGAAACACGCACGCCGGCAACGGCGGTGACCGAATCGGGTCGGCGTACCGGTACTTCCGGCAGGCGTTGATCGCCCTGGACGATCCCGCCGAGCCGCGCGAGGTCTCGCACATCGAGAAGGCGATCACCACGCGACTGACGCTGGTCCAGGTCGTCGCCGACCGGGACGACAACGTTCATCGAATCTTCGAGTCGCTCAACAACACCGGGCTCAAGCTCTCGCAGGCGGATCTGGTGCGCAACTACCTGTTCATGCGCCTGCCCAAGCGCGGCGAGCAGGTGTACCAGACCTACTGGCTGCCCATGCAACGCAGCCTGAGCAACGAGCAACTGGAACAGCTGATGTGGCTGCAACTGGTGCTCGACGGCGGGGTGCGCGTCCGGCGGCAGGACATGTACTCCGCGCAGCAGCGCAGATTGCTCCGGGACGGTGAAACCGAAGAGGACATCGAGACCTATGTTCGCGAATTGCACCGCAAGGCAATGCATTTCCGCCGGATCGTCGATCCGGAACACGAGCCGAATCTCGAGGTGCGACGGTACCTGCGCCGGATCGACCAGTGGCAGGCCGCGACGACGCATCCGGTTCTGATGATGCTGCTCGACAAGCGGGACACCGGCGTCATCTCCTCGGACGATTTGGTCCTGGCCCTGTCCTACATCGAATCGTTCCTGGTCCGCCGCATGATCTGTCAGCGTTCGACCCAGAGCCTGAGCGGCATATTCCAGGAGTTGCCCGGCCAGCTGCCCGACGGGATGACGGTGGTCGAGGGCCTGCGCCACGTTCTGTCCGCCTCGCGGCGCTACTGGGCTACCGATGACGAACTGCGCGAGGCCATCGCCACGAAACCCTTCTACTGGTACGGGAAGTGGGAACAGCGCCGACTGGTCCTGCAGCGGCTCGAGGAGAGCTACGAGCATCCCGAGCCGGTCGATTTCGTCAACGCCAAGCTGACCATCGAACACGTGCTGCCGCAGGAACCCGGCCCGGAATGGCTCGCGGCTTTGGAAGTCGGTGCAGCGGAAGGCGAATCGCCTCGCGACCGGCACGCGCGTCTCGTGCACACCCTGGGCAATCTTACACTCACCGCCGAGAACTCACGCCTGTCGAATCACCCGTTCGAGCGTAAACAGGACCTGCTGGCGAACAGCCACCTGGAGATGAACCGCCGCATTGCCGCCACCGCGACCTGGGGCGCCGCCGAAATCGCCGCGCGGGCAGCCGAACTCGCCGACCGTGCGATCACCCTGTGGCCGAGTCCGATCGGCGGCGTCGAGCGGGTGGAGAAGACCCGCGACTGGAGCCTGCTCCGCCGCGCGCTGTCGGTCCTGCCGCCGGGCACCTGGACGTCCTACGGTGATCTGGCCGCGCTGGTCGGCTCCAGCCCCATCGCGATCGGTCAGCAGATGACCCGCGCGTACCCGAACGCCCATCGCGTACTCGATCACGCGGGCCGCGTCGCCGAAGGCTTCAACTGGGGAGACGGTCCGGACCGCGGTGACGTGGTGGATGTGCTTCGTACGGAGGGCATTACGGTCAACAGTCGCAATGTTGCCGCGCCCGGCCAGCGGCTGAATGTCCGCGACTTGGCGGACCTGCTCGGCATGACCGAGGCCGACGCGACAGCCGCCGTGCGGCCAGGCACGGCGAGCGAGGTCGACCGCCGCGCCCGCTTCTTCGCCCAGCTTGCCGAGAAGAACCCGGCCCCGGTGGCCGAGGCGGTCACGAACGTCCTCGCTTTCTGGGAATCCCACGGCGGCCACCTCGAATACGGCACGGGCGCAAAGTCCACCAGCTGCATCCTCATGCTCAACCGCGATTCCGCCGGCCCGATCTGGCCCGGCGCCTTCTATCCCGGCGACGGCGGACCCGGAAAGCTGGAGATCGTCTTCCAACACCTGGTCGTACGAGAACCCTTCACCGGCAACGAACTTCGGAACGAGTTCCGCCTGCGTCTCAACGAGATCGCGGGCGTGGACATCCCGGAGGGCAAACTCGCCCTGCGCCCGACCTTCTCGCTCAAATCGCTCAAGGATCCAGCCGAGTACCAGCGGCTGTGTGACGCGTTGCTCTGGTTCCGGAACACGGCACTCGGTGGCGAGACCACCGGGGGCGGCTGGGATGCCGAGACTCAGCCAGTCTCGCCCGCGGTTCGCGCGTTGCTGGCAGCGCTGAGCGAACACGGCGTCCCGGAACCCGAGATGTGCGTCGAACTCGGCAGGCACAACTGGCCGGTCGAAGCCGTCTGGCCGGAATGGCGGCTGGCGCTGGTCGAAGGTGAGGACGACGACCGGGACAGCGGGCTGGCCGAGGGCGGTTACCGGGTTGTCGGGGTCGAGAACACGAAGCCGGATCAGTTGGCGGCCTTGCTGATCGGTGAGCGCTGACGTCGGCTCCCTTCCGAGCCGAGCCGAGCCGAGCCGAGCCGAGCCGAGCCGAGCCGAGCCGAGCCGGAGTTGGTTGCTCCGGCCTTCATATTCGCCTCGAGACCAGCGACGCGCTACCCGGCGGTGATGTGGGTTCGTCCCGGTTGACGTGGCGCCGGGCACGCGAGCGCACCGGAGTTCGAGCCGACATCCCCGGTCCGAAGCGCTTGATGCGCGCGCCGACGTGGCCGTGGTCCCGCGCTGCGAGGTCGGGCGTGCAGAGAACGGCCGGTCGCGAGGGATCGGCGAAGCGATGCTGGGGCCGGGCCTGCCGGTCAGGCCGTGAGCCGGTAGAACCGCCAGAAGCCGAAGTCCTCGATCGGCAGCACGTCCACGGCACTGAAACCGGCCTTCTCCGCGTACTCGCGCAGCTTCGCGGCGCGCATGACCGTGCCGGTCCCGGCCGAGTCCGGATGCGCCATCCCGTCGGGCAGGCAGACCAGCAGGCTGAACCCGTACATCAGCCGGTCGACCTCACCGCCGGGGCCGGTGAACTCCGGCTCGACCGCCTCGTCCATCACGATCACCGCGCCGCCCGGGAGCAGGGCCTTCCGCATGCCGGTGAGGACGTCCACGGGGTGCGGCATGTCGTGGACGCATTCGAACGCGAACAGGGCGTCGTATGTCGCTTCGGGCAGGTCGGTGGCCGCGTCGGCGTGCCGGAAGCGGACGCGGTCTGCGAGGGCCGCGGCGTTCTCGGTGGCCATCGCGACCGAGGGCTCGTCGATGTCGTAGCCGTCGACCGTCAACGTGGGGTATGCGCGAGCGAGCGCGATCGACGACCAGCCGCCGCCGGACCCGATATCCGCGACTTTCGCGCCGGGCCGTGCGAGGAGGGCGTGGAGATCGGTCACGCCCGCGAGATCGGCGGCAAGGCGTCGCTCGAACCAGGGCCGGTTCATATCGGACTGGGACTCGCGCATGTCCACCCCGAAATCGGACCAGCCCACCCCGCCGCCGTGGCGGTACGCGCGCACCAACCCGGGCATCTGAACACCGGCACCCGCGATCATCCGGGCAAGGGGCGCAAGGTAATTGAGGCTGGTTCGGTCGGTGAGCACCTCGGCCGCTCCGCTCGGCAACGAGAACCGCCCGTCCGAATCCACCGTCAGGATCCCGGTGCACGCCTGCTGCTCTAGCCACTCCCGCGCGTATCGGCGATCCCCGCCGGCCCGCACGGTCAACTCCGCCGCATCCGCGGGCCCGCCCTCGGCCAGCGCCCGATACCAGCCGAGCCGATCACCGAGGTGCGCCGCCAGGATGTCGATCGCCCCGAGCGCGGCCCCGAACATGCGCTCGGCGAACTGCTCGGCCGTCAGTTCCACGTGGCTCACTGCGCCCTCCGACGTGATCGTTCCCGTTGTCGCTTCCGACCTGTGGAAGGGGATACGGGAGGGGCCGCGCGCGGGTTCTCGCTGTCAACGATTCGGTCTCTGTTTGCTCCGTAGCTGTCAGGTAGCCGGAGAATGATCTAGATCAGTTTCGGATGATCGGAATCAATCATGAAGGCACTGTCATTCCTCGGCCCGGCCGCCTGCGCGGTCGCTGCCATCGCATTCATCTGGCCGGCCCAAGCCGGCGCTGCTCCGCTCGGCGCGGTGGAAACCGCGACGGTGTCCGCCCAGCCCAGTACCGACTGCCACCCTTCCTACGACCCGTGCGTGCCGAACACCGGCAATGTCAACTGCGCGGACCTCCGCGGCCCGGTGCGCGTGCACGGATCGGATGTGTATCGCCTGGACAGGAACGGGAACGGAATCGGGTGTGAGGAATCCGAGAAATAGCTGGGAATTGATCGAGGGGATCTCGAAGATCGGAAGCAGTGATGAGATCGGCTTCATTCCTCGGATCAGCGGCGTGCGCGGCCGTGGCCTTCACCCTTGCCTGGCCGATCCAGGCCGCCGCTGATCCACTGACCGACTTTCTGTGCAACAGCGGATCGACTCAGTTTTTCCGGCCGCCGCCTCCGCTGGCCGGAAACTGTCACCCGTCCTATGACCCGTGCGTGGAAAGGAATAGTGATGTCGATTGCCTCGGTGGCGGCGGCAATGGCCCCGGCTTCACCGGCCCCGTCCGCGTGATCGGACCCGATGATTACGACCTTGACCGGGATGGCGACGGCCGCGGGTGTGAGAACAGCTGACCAGGCCACGTCGGCATACCCGGCTCCTACGTCAGATCGCGCCCGTAGCCGAACTGCCTGGCCAGTCCATAGTTGATCTCTTCGATGACGAACGGGGTGGGCTCGGAGTCTTCGGTGTGCGTGGTGATGTCCTCCGGCGTGACGTAATCGAACGCCGCGAAGGAGTTGTCGTCGAAGGGATCTGCTCGGCGGGACCAGTACTCGTACCGGGGTATGCCGCCCGGCACATCCGCCGGACAGTCTCGGATTCCGTCGGCGCAGTAGGCGCGGGGCGTCTTGGCGGTGCGGGATGCGAAACCTTCGAGGACCAGGCGGTGGGGCCAGGTATCGGTGAGATCATAGAGATAGAACAGGGCATCACCGGGTGAGCGCAGGATTTCGTCCAGCCGGACCTGTGATTCGGGGGTCGCGCTGTCACCGCGGGCAACAGCCACGGCGTCGACGTACCGCTCTGCATCGGGCGCGTCGAAGGCTGTACCGCAACGGAATTCGTGATCGGCGCGACCTACCCAGCCGAAGCACCAACCGAGAACCTCGTGTAGGTCGTTGAGGAAGAGTTCGGAGGAGACCTCCAGCAGCCGGGCCAGCGGCGGATCGGTACCGATGACCGTCGCCTGCACACGTAGGGTGGTGGCCCGCTTGCGGCGCGGTCCACGATGGGAAGGGCAGGGCGGCTGTATCTCGGCCACGGGTGGACATTAACCGACACGGGGGCGAGATCCGTAGCGGTTTCAGGGATTCGCACCGCAAAGTCACACGGTATGTACGGTATGACCGGCTGACTCGCGGCGTCGCCGGTGCCGATCTAATCCCGATGGCGCAATCGACCGGGTTCTCGTCGCTACGGGGTCGAGATGGACTAGATTCGCGCCGATGACCGTCCCATGGACCGAAAGCCCGCTCGCCGGAATAGATCTCGAGACGACCTCGCCCGATCCGATGACCGCCCGCATCGTCACCGCCGCCCTGGTGTTCCCGGATTCCGATCTCGACCGCGGCTGGCTGCTCGACCCCGGTGTGTCGATTCCGGCCGAGGCGACCGCGGTGCACCACATCACGACGGAGCGGGCCCGCACGGAGGGCGTGGACTACGCGCTCGGCTACGCGGAGTTGCGCGCGGAGCTCGAAAGGGTTTGGGCGCGCGGCTATGTCGTGGTTGCGTTCAACGCGAGCTACGACTTCACCGTGCTCGATCGGCAGGGGCAGCGGCTCGGCCACCCGCCGCTGGTCCACGGGCCGATCGCGGACCCGTTCGTGATGGATCGGGAACTGGATCGGTACCGCCCGGGTAAACGGACGCTGTCGGCGCTGTGCGAACACTACGGAGCCACGCTCGGCTCCGCCCACGACGCCGGCTATGACGCGAAAGCCGCTGTGGCGCTGGCGGAAATCCTGGCCGCTCGCTACGCGGTCGATCTCGGAACGTTGACGCCGGCGGAGTTGACGGCCGCGCAGAGCGGTTGGCATCACGATCGGCAGGAGGATTTCGCGGCGTGGCTGCGGCGGAAAGGCAGGGATGCGGGGGATATCGACGGGCAGTGGCCGATTCGGACGGCCTAACAACGCGGGATTCCATGACCGCGTGTTCGCCGCACGCGCGGGGATGAAATTTCCTCGGTGCAAGAAGCGGACTGCCTGCGCCGCTGCTGGAGTCGGCAGTCGGCGCGGCGTGGGAGCAAGTGCCCGAGGATCTGCGATACCTCATGCTGTGAGTTCTCCGCACCTTCGACACGGGTGTCGAAGGTGCGGCGTACCGGGAGATTAACAACGACTGAACGTTTGCCACGCGGGTCGTTTCAGGGCGGGTATTGATCACATCCGGTGTTAGGTTCGGCGCGGAATGTCCGTGTGCGCAGGCGAATTCGTAGTGCCCGTGGCTGTCATGCTCTGGGGGAGTCATGCAGGTTTCGGCGCAGGAATTGCGGGATACGGCAACAGTTGTCGACGCGATCGCGGACGGGGTGGGCAAGCTTCCCAGGGTCGGCGCGCCGGGCGGAGGCGGGAGTTTCAGTGCGGCGCTGCCGGGTTCGGAAACGGGCACGCAGCTGGACCGGGTGGACGCGGCCGGAGCTCGCGCGCTTCAGGTCGCGGGTGGCCGGTACCTGGCCATCGCAGGACTGTTCCGTACCTCCGCCGACACCTATCAGGGCACCGACCTCGCCGCGGCCGCGCGTTTCGCCGCGCTCGGCGATCTCAACTCGGGCGAGCGCTTGCCGTGAGTGTGCCGACTCCGGAGCAGATTCCGCTCTGGTCTTCGGGCCTCGCGCATCTGGAGTCCAATGCCGCGGCCGCGACCGTGATCGCCAACGGCATTAGGACCGCGGTCGATGACATGGACAGAACCGTCGACGGCATGAACTGGTCGGGTGAGGGCCGGCGCGGCGCCGACACCCGCACCGACAGTGAAGTGCGGCAGATGCGCGTGCTGGCCACCGCGTTCGACGATCTCGCTACCGCCTGCCGGGACGGCCACGCTGCCATGGCGCCCGTTGTGGCGGAGTTGAAGGCCGCCAACGACCTGCTCCCGGGCGACGGGTACAAGATCCACGCCGACTGGCGGGTCACCGACGAGTACAACTTCGCGGCCGCCAACTCCGTCGCCGGGTCCGACCAGGCGCTCAAGGACACGCTGGCGCAGCTGCAAGCCGATCGGTCGGCCACGGCGGCGAACGAGACCGTGCGGTTGCAGGGTCTCGCGACCGGGCTGGGAGTCTCCGATACCGACTGCGCGACGAGGATGGGCCGCGCGATCGACGACATCGGGCAGTTGGCGCCGATTGCCGCGGGGCTGAATCCGACTATCGCGCAACAGGATATCGCCGCGATTCAGGACGGAAAGGCGACCCCGGACGTGCTGGCCAGGCTGCAAGCCGCATCCGCGCTGTCGCAGGAGCAATTCGACGACCTGATCAATGGGAAGAAGATTGATATTCCGCAACAGCAGTACGACTACCTCTACACGGTGTTGCGGTCGCTCGATGGCAAGTCGGTGGAGGAGATCAGCGCTGTCGGCGCACAGCTTCCCGCCGATCAGGCGCGAATTGTCAGGTCCGAGCTCGCGGACGCGATGCAACTGATGTCCAATCCGCAAATCGCTGCGCTGCCCCCTGCGGACGCGCAGATCTCCGGGGAGAGCGACACCGGAGGAATCGCTGTGCTGCCGACACAGGTTCAGTCGCTGTTGCGTGAAAACCCGGTTCGGCGTGGCTATTACACGAGTTCCGAGGTCCTCGACGTGCCACGGGCGAACGATTTCCTCACTCTGACCGACATGCTCGCAACCGGCGACCAGCGCCTGGCGCAAGGCACGGATATTGATCGGGGTCTGCTCAAACAGGGCGCGGAGATCGCGGCCGAACCCTTTCCGCACATCTGGGTGGATACCAACGCGGGCGGCATGTACGGCAGCCAACTCGCCGATCGGTTGCTCACAGCGGGCGGTGGTGATCGGCTCGCCGTCCATGACTTCCTCACCGATGACGGGAAGGGCAGAATGCAGGTCACCGTCACTCCCGGTGGAACCTATGACGCGAAGTCTCACTTGGCCGCGGTACTGGACTATCGGTGGTTCGGCGATGACACCGGGATCAACAAGATCTTCGATACGATCGAGCAGCACTCGCTCTCATCCGACCGGGAGGTCAAGTCCCATGCCGGTGAGTCTGCGCATGCCATCGCCGAGTATCTGGGTAAGAACGGGACCGAGCTGCTGCGGCAAGGAAGCGAGTTCCGGGCGGGGATCGTCGCTGACCCGGATACGATGAAGAATCTCGGCGATATGCTATCGACCTATCTCCCCGATATGGTGGGTGTCAACGCTGACTACCGGCTCACCTCGGGGTTCCAACCATTGTCCGCCGCTCAAGTCACGAGCATCTTCACAATTATGGACTCGAATTCGGCAAGCGCGCTCCAATTCAACGCCCAGGCCTTCGATGTCGTGGCTGAACTGAACCGGCAGTACGGTCTGCGTGGGGCTGACGATACCGAGCTGGCCACCTGGTCCGGGCAAATCGACAAGGCGGCGCAGGATGGTGCGCGGATCGAATTGCAGTCCCGGGTAGGGGATCAGGCCGACACGAAGGCTACGAAGATCGCTATCTTCGATTCGCTGCGTGAGGTCGCCGCGTACGAGGTCAAGAAGGTTCCGCTCGTGGGCGGGCTGCTGGAACTGAACGTCAAGTCCGCATCGCCATTCGTGAAGCTCGAAACACTTGGAACCGTCCCCGAACTTGATTCGAACGCGCCCGTCGAAAAGTACGGCAGCCCGCCCGCTCGCTACTTCAATATCCTGGAAGGCATGTCGAACGCGCCCGATCGCCCTGACCTGCGGACGGACCCTGATCTCGGTAGGTACTTCGATCCGTCGACCGGCGCATTACGTTCGTTCGACGAGATCCGCAATCTCGACGGCAATGCTCCACAAACGAATCTGCCACAACTCGAGAGCGCTTTGCGTAAGTATTTGAATCGCCAGTCTGTGTCGGGCGCGGGACTGCCGCTGACGGAGTACGACAGCGGCTGGGCAAGCGGGCACGGCCATGAGGCGGGGATCGCGCCTCGATGATGAGCATCCTTCGCCGCCGATGGGTTTTCCGTGCAGCCCTCGTCCTGTCGGCAGTACTGGCCGGTTGTTCGTCGACCGCGCCACCGGTGGAACCGTACCGGTGGCCGGACAACTACCAGTTCAACTTTCGGTGGTCAGGCACACAGGGGCTCGACCTCGCCTCGGAGCAGCTGACGGTCGTGCGGGCAGCCGTGGAATCGGCGTTCTTGGTCGATCTTGTCGGGTGGCTACCCGGGGCCACCCCCCGTCCGTATCCCGGGTATCGCGGAAGCACCGGCGGATCGCCACTTGGGTTCAGCTTCACGAACTTTCTCTCCGCCGAGGACTCGCTCGGCGGGACTTTCTACGGCTACGTGATCAACGTCGACGCTGTCGCCCCGCTGCAATCGCCTGGCGATTTGAACGTCAGGAATTCAGGTTGGCGCGTTGGCGCATGTGTGTGGTTGAACGGGCTGGCATTCGATACCGGAGGAGGTCTCCTGTATTCCGTGGAACGCGCGGCACTCGTCCCTCGCCACATCAGCATCTACCTCACCCCGCCGCCCGCCGGCCGGCCGACCCGCCTGGTCGCCGGCTCGGGCCCGGCGAGGTTCCCCTCCGCCGACGTGTTCGGCGAATGGGGCGTGGACATGCTGAACAGCCGTCCGGGCGGCCCGGTGTCGGATACCGATCGCGATTGCGGTGCGCGCCCGGACAATCCGGTTCCAGCGGAACTGCGTGCGCTCCCCGAACGCGGGGTGAAGCACACCTATACCCGGCCGTTGCCGACTTTGGATGCGTATCCGGGATGGCCCGAGGGCGCGAAGTAGTGTGGGAGGTCTCGGGGGAGTGCGATGGGGACTATGGATCTGCCGCCCGAGATCAGGGCGGCGCTGTCGATTCCGGTCTTGGTACCGGAATCGGCTGAGGAGCCGGATCCTGTCGACACAGACTCGGCCGCGATGGTTTTCGTGGATTGCGTGAGCTACGAGGATTGGAAGCGGGAGCGGGAATGGTCGATCCTGGCGCCACCGTGGATATGAATGAGGTGCGGGCGCGTCAGTTGCGTCCGACCCGAGCTGCGGGATCAGGCGGTATTGACCGAACTGCGCTGCCACACACGAGTGGTCGGGTGCCGCCGACTGGACGATGACGTCATCCCAGCAACACCGACTTCTCGCCGTGCCAGGTGACCACGAGTTCATCTCGAGCCCGGCTCGCCGCGACGTAGAGCAGCGAGCGTTCCCGCAGCATGGCCTCCTCACGTTCCTCATCGAGAACAGTGCGCAGACCGCCCGCAGCGGTCATGTGTGCCTCGCCAACTCCGGCGAGGATGACGCGTGAGAACTCCATGCCCTTGGATCGGTGCATGGTGAGCACCTGCACCACGTCGGGGGCGGCCGGATTGCCTTCGAGTGCCTGAGCTTTGATATCCCGTGACACCAGGGCGGCCACGAACTCGTCGCGATCGTGCTGTCCCCGCGTGAGTACGGCGATGGTTCCCGGATCGACTCCGTCGGTGATCCATTGCCACACCAGATCGGTGATCCGATCGAATTGGTCCGTGGCCGTGTGGCACTCGATGAGCTGGGGGTTCGGTCCCAGTCGCACCGATCGGTAGCCGTGCGTCGACTCCTCGCCCTGTTCCAGGTCGTGATAGTCACCGCCGGCCAGGATGTTGACCGCGAAATGCAGGTTCTGCGCCGTGGTCCGGTAGTTGAGCGTCAGTCGGCGAGCCCGCCCGACAATTTTGATTCCGAAGCGGGACAGCACAACCGGCTGTCCGTAGATCCGCTGATGCGAGTCCTCCGCGATGAACAGGTCGTTGGGTCCGTCGCCCACCAGGGCGCGCAACAGCGCCCAGTGGGTCGCGTGCAGGTCCTGGGCCTCGTCCACCAGAACATGATCGGCGAGATGGGGTTCGCCCGCGCTCGCTCGCTGCTGGAGATGCTCCGCCGCCACCGCGAGCACCTCGGGAAAGCTGAGGCTCTTCTCGTTGCGGCTCCGCTTTCGGAACTCCTCGGTCAACATCCACACCGAGAGTCGCTGCGCCCGGCTCAACCGCACACCCCGCCCGGCCCGAGCCACTTTCACGTAGTGATCAGCTGTCGACACCTTGTTCGCGAGAATGACCGACACGTACTCGCTTTCGAGAAACCCTGGGTTGGCGAGCCGCGCTTCGAGCCCGCTCTGCACCGACTTCGCGGCGGCCCGCCAGACCTGATCGGTCCTGGTTCGCTTCGGGGAGTAGCCGCGGCCTCCGGGTCCGAACAGCGCTTCGAGCGCCCCGGTCAGACCGGTCGAGTGATGTGCGATCGCGCCGGCGAGTTTGTCGATACCCGCCACGTATACGCCCGGCTCCCCGGGACGTTCAGCGATTCGCACGTCCGGATCCAGCACCCGCAGATCCGCTTCCAGGCCGATGGCGAGGGCTTTGTTGTACGTGGTCAGGATGATTCGCGCGTTCGGATTCCGTTTGGCGAGCATTCGCGCACGATGAATCGCCACCACGGTCTTGCCGGTACCGGCGCCGCCGGACAACCGGAAAGGTCCGCTGAAATCTCGTGCGACATAATCTCTCTGCTCCGGATGCAGGAAGGTACGCCAGGCCGCGAAGTCTCCACCTTCGAGCACCCGCCGCAATTCATCGTTGTTGTCGATCAACGTGAACTGCATCTGCGACGCTGGGGTCTCGAGCGCCTCGATGATCTGATCACTCTCGCCCCGGCTACGGTCGATCGACGACGTGGTGAACCCGAGCTTGTCTCGGATCTCGTCAATGCCCGTGCCGCAAGCGAGTTCGAGCAGGGCGTTCCCCTGCCACCCGCCGACCTCGGCCGCGAGCTCATTGATCGCGTAGTCATCGGCGGCCGCGAGTGCCAGCACAGCCACTTCCTCGGCAAGCCCGAGTTGCTCGGTTAGTTCCGTCGACGTGAACCCAACTTTGACGAGGAACGGCAACTCGCCGCTCCCGGCCAACCCCAAATCGCCGGCCGGCACGGGCACTACGGTCGGCGTCTTCCGCCCCGACTTCCCGCCTGTCCCTCCGAGTATGGCCTCCAGCACGTTGTTCACCGGGTTGACCCGCAACACCGACTTGGCCGCCATAGCGATGGCGTCATCATGCGGCCACGTCCCCAGATAGATGTAGTAGGTACTCCCCGCGGACCCATCCACCCGAAACAACACTGCCCGAAACTTCAGATCCACCCGCCCGGTCCGAACCCGCGAGTCCACCGAGTTCTTGATCGGCTCGATGTGCAACCCCGGAGTGGCGTCGTTGATCTGGATCTTCTGCAGAAAGTCGAACACCTTGCCCTTGAGCGACCCATCAAGCTTCGGCATCGCCTTGACCTGCGTGCCCATCACCACGTATGCCATGGCCGCCCTCTCCCCGCGCCGCGTCCGAACCCATACTCGGGCGCATCTGGTGCTATCAGTTTTCCGGATGCCTATGGGCCGGTATCAGCCTGTGGGTGGAATTCTCTCACCCGCGAAGTGCGGCCGACGGAGAGTAGGTCTGCGTATCCCCGCACACGCGGGGACGAGCCCTCTCACCCGTGCGCATTGAGCGAGCGATCAGAGGTCGCCTCATGTCCGCGTCAGCGAACACGGCTGCTGTACAGATCGATTCGTCGGCGATCTGGCAGGCAACAAGGCCGGCGTCCCAACCGTTGCCGACCCTGTCCCCACACTTCGCTAATCTGATCAGCGCGGCCCGCCGGGCACCGAAGGCCACTTCGTAGCTGCCTCCACCCGCACGTCGATTTCGCGCGCCCAGGTGGGGGAAGGCAACGTGGCTCTGATTCGCGGAAGTGCTCGGTATCTGCTTGCGGAAGCGCAGGCCGGGCGACTGCATCAGCTGATGAGCGAGCAGGCTCGGCATCAGTGGGAGCATCAGGTGGGGGCCGGTGAGGTGCAATCCTGGTTGCGAAGTCTGCCGCCGTTGCTGAATGAACTCGTCGAGTCCGGTCTGGGTGGTGTGGAGGTGTTGCTCGAGCACAAGCTCCCGCACAGTCCCAAGCGGGTCGATGCCATCCTCTGCGGAGTTCATCCACGCACGGGCGAGGTCAGCTATGTGCTCGTGGAGTTGAAGCAGTGGTCGAAGGCGGAACTGCTTGCCGCCGATGTGGTTTCGATTGCCACCTATTCGAACCCGGTGTTGCATCCGGTGGCGCAGGTCCGTGGGTACTGCCAATACTTGGTCGATTCGACGCCGGCGCTGGCCGAACTTCCGACGCAGTCCGTGCACGGCATCGCCTATCTGCACAACGCGACGTCGGCCGACATTCCATCGCTCATGAAGTACCGGCCCGACCGCTTCGGTCGCATGTTCACCGAGGATCTCAAGTCCGAGATGGTCGAACACTTGCGGTCGACGCTCGATGCCAGCGGCGGACGCGATCAGGCGCGCGAAGCCGCCGACCGGTTTCTGCGGTTCACACATGGACCGAGCAAGCCGCTGTTGCGATTGGCGGCCAAAGAGATCCAGGATCGCGAGCAATTCGTCCTGCTGGATGAGCAGCGGGTGGCCTATCAACTGGTGGAACAGGCAGTCGTGACCGCTCGCGCGCAACGGACCCAGACTGTCGTGGTTGTCATCGGCGGACCAGGGTCGGGCAAGAGCGTGATCGCGCTCAGCCTGCTGGGCGAACTGTCCCGGCAGGGACGGAAGGTTCACCACGCCACCGGTTCCAGCGCGTTCACCAATACGATGCGCAAGGTCGCGGGCAGCCGAAATACACGCGTGCAGACGATGTTCAAGTACTTCAACAACTACGTCGGCGCCGAGCCACGGGAACTCGACGTGCTGATCTGTGATGAGGCCCATCGTGTCCGCGAGAACAGCGTGAACCGCTGGACCGGGAAGGAGAAGCGCGCATTGGCCCGGCGTCAGATCGAGGAATTGATCGATGTGGCGTGGGTGCCGGTATTCCTGCTCGATGAGAACCAGATCGTGCGTCCGGGGGAGATGGGCTCGCTCGAGGAGATCAACGCGGCCGCGGTCGCCGCCGGATGCAGGATCGATGTGGTTCGCCTGGACGGTCAATTCCGCTGTGGTGGTTCGGATACCTTCGACGAGTGGGTGCGCCGGCTCCTCGGATTGGACCCGCTGCCACCGATCAGCTGGAGTCGACTGAGTGCCGGGACCGACGACGAATTCCGCGTGACAACCGTCGCGACGCCGGCCGCATTGGAAGCTTGGATCCTGAGCGAGCGTGAACAGCACGGTGGCACAGCCAGATTGGCTGCGGGATACTGCTGGCGCTGGAGTGATCCCGTGGATACACCCGACGGAAAGCGTCTTGTCGACGATGTATCGATCGACAGCTGGAAGCGCCCCTGGAATGCAAAGCCGGGCAAGAAAGTGCCCGACGCGCCCGAGTCCTACTACTGGGCGTTCGATGACCGGGGTTTCGGCCAGGTCGGTTGCATTTACACTGCTCAGGGTTTCGAGTACGACTGGTCCGGGGTCATTTTCGGCCCGGACTTCGTTCGGCGCGGGGACAGTTGGGAGGCTCGCCGGGAGTACTCCCATGACCCGGCTGTCAAGAAGGCCGAGGACGTGCATTTCGGCGCCCTCATCCGCAATACCTACAAAGTGCTGATGACACGGGGTATGGCGGGCACCTGCGTGTACTCGACCGACCCCGAAACCCAAGCATTCTTGGAGAAGATGACCGGGTAGCTCCTTCCCGGCTCGGGTAGCCGGTCGGCTACCCGAGTTCGGAGTACTTCGCCGCCCGTCCGCGGGAAAGCTCGACCGGGTACCGCTCCTCGTTGACGAGCAGTTTCGCCTGAACCGCGGCGCCGAGGTCGATGTCCAATACCTCCGCGAGCCGCAGTAGATAGATCAGGACGTCCGCCACTTCATGTTCGACCTTGACTCGGTCCTGCTCGTCGTCGCAAAGTGCCTGGCTCTGTTCCGGATTCAGCCACTGAAACAGTTCGGTCAGCTCCCCAACCTCACCGGACAGGGCCATCACCAGGTTCTTCGGTGTGTGGAAGCGTTCCCAGTCCCGCCGACGGGAGAACTCGGTCACCAGATCCTGCAGCTCGTCGATGGTCATGAGCAGTGTTTACCAGGCGCGGTGTGACGGATGTCGAGGGGTGCCTGTATCGGCAGCCTAGTCCCTGCCGGTGATCGTGAGAGTTACACAGCCGCAGATACTTCGGCGCTCCCGATTGGCGTCATGCGCCGAAGCATCATTGTCGAAGGTGTTGCTTCCCACGTTCGAATCGGTCTCCACGCCACTGGTTTGCGAGGCCTTCTCTCACGAGATCTGGCCTTCGATCGTCAGCGCAATCGACTCAGGCACAACCAATTTCAGTCTTTAGTCGATCTGAAGAGCGATCTCGTCAGATCTCTCGGATCTCCGATAGGGTTGTGCGATCGGTGAGTGAGGGGCGGATGCTGTGTCGGAATGGCAAGCGCTGGAAGCGTACTGGCGCGCCAGCGAGTTGCATGACAACTGGGACAAGCTGGTGGAGGAAGTGGGGCGTCGTTACCAGGACGCGCACCCCCGCAATAAGACTGCAGGCCCCGGCGAGGTCGAGGCTTGGCGCAACAGCGTGCACAAGCTGGCCACCGATCTGATTGCCGAAGGCCTCGGCCAGGTCTGGATGTTTGTCGAGTACCGTGTCGATGGCGCGATGGAACCCATCGACGTCGTTCTCGCGGGGGTGCATCCCGTATCTGGAACGTTTAGCTACGCCGCCATCGAACTGAAGCAGTGGAGCAAGATCTCTCGCCCAAGCCAAGACAAGGCGGGCAATAGTGAGTTCGTCTTTGTCCACGGATTGGACAAGAACAAGAAGCACCCCGCAGTTCAGGCATACGAGAACATGGTCTCGATGAAGCTGCGCCACAGTCAGTTCGACGATCGGTCGGTGAACCTGGTCGCAGCCTCCTACCTGCATAATCTGCACAAATCCGAGTATCAGTGGATCACGAATGTCCATCCACGGCCAGGTGTCCCGACCTTCACTGAGCGCACTCCGGATGACCTGACAAAGTTTCTCGTCTCCAACTTCGCTCCCGGACCGAGTTCTGCAGCGGCACAAGCTCTTTTGGAACGACGGCGGCGCGGAGTCTCCTTCCAGTCGGTCTTTGGTGATGTCGTCAGTGGTCGTGCCGAATTCACCCTGATCGAGACGCAGCAGGATGTGTACAAAGCCATCGTCAAACGGCTAGGCGAGATAAAGGGGTCTGGACTGCAGCTCAAGCAAGTGTTCCTTGTTCAGGGGCGCGCGGGCACCGGGAAGTCGTTGATCGCGACCGAACTGCTGGCCGAGGCGTCCAGGGATGGGCTCTCTGCCCGATATGTATCGGGCGGTGTCGCCTCCCGTGACACCTTCAAACGCGCGGCTCCCAAGGGGATGAAAGGGAGATTTGTGCCGCTATCGAAGCTGGCAGGATGCGATGACGACGAGATTGACCTTGTCGTCTGCGATGAGGCACATCGGCTCTATGCGCGACCGCGTCGTGGCGCGTTCGGCATGCTCGATGGCGATTCGTCGGTGGCCGTTGTTGTCAACAAGGCGAAGGTTCCGGTCTTCTTTGTGGACGGTGACCAACGACTCTTCAAGGACGAGGTGTGGACGCCGGAGGACATAAGGACTGCGGCCTTGCTTACTGGCGCCGAAGTGGTGCCGTTCGCCCTTGATCGAGTGGTTCGGTCGTTGGGCAGTAGTACCTATGACACGTGGGTTAGCCGGTTGATGGCGGGCAGCCCGATTCCGTGGGATTCGGGCGACGGGATCGAGGAACCATTCCAGTTGTACTACGCGGATACCCCCGGACAGATGGAGCGATTTCTCGCGTCGAAGCAGACCGACACTGTGACGGCACGGATGACCGCGGGGATGTGTTGGCCTTGGGAAGACCGAACCGGCTTGGTGCCTGAGGTTAAACCCACACCGAAATGGGCGAAACCGTGGAACGGTAACGACAAATCCGTAGCTCCAGGCGAAGTCCCCGACCGATTGTTCTGGGCGACCGATCCCGGTGGGTTCAACCAGATTGGGTGTGTACATACTGCGCAAGGCCTCGAGTACCACTGGGGTGGGGTCGTCATGGGCCCTGATCTCGTGTGGGATCCCCAGCACCACAGGTGGATCCAACACCGCGAGCATGTTGAGAGTCCGGCAGCGAAGATTCGATCTGACGCGGACCTGAACCGGGCACTGCGAAATGCCTACGGCGTTCTGATGACTCGGTCGATGTACGGGACGGTGCTGTACTCGACAGATGCAAACACCCGACAGCTCTTCGCCGAACTTGGCGTGCCGAAATGTCCGAAGCCGGGTGCGAGCCCCATGGCGTCAGCGTAGGTCCTGGCCGGTAGGTAGGTCCATGACAATCGATGTGACAACGGATGCCCTCGCAATCTCAGCGCCCGCACTGGCCAACCGCTTCTGCCACCCGCGCGGCGGAGGCCATGGTACGCCCCACTCTGAGAACTTGGCGCTGGACCATGCCCCTTCTGGCGAGCGGGCCCGTTCGATTCCCTCGGCCGGTAATCGTCGACCTGGATTCGACTCTCCCATCCGAGCTTTCCTTGACTCGGACGAATCGGGCTGCAGCTGTTAGGTGTTCACGCTACGCAACGGCGGTCGCGTCAGCCTTCGATCCGGCACTCCCACACGTAGTCCCGTGCCCGGCTGCGGGCGACCATGATCTGGCGGGCCGCGAGCTCCGTGTCGTCGGGCAGGGCAGCTTCCCGGACGACGTGCATCACCGCGGCGAAGTCCATACCCTTCGCGCGGTGCACGGTTCCGACCTTGACGCGGGTGTCGTCCGTGCCGTCGTAGTGCTCCAGTGACAGAGTCTTGAATCCTTTGCGCGGCAGCAATTTCGAAAAGTGCTCGGCGTCGCTGCCGGTCGTGGTGATCACGGCGATATCGCCTGGAACGAAGCCACAGTCCCGGATCTGTTCCAGCAAGCGGTCGTCGACGGCGTTGGCGGGCACGGTTTCCATGGTGGCCGAGCCTTCGGGGAGCACTGCTTCGCTGTCCCGCAGCGTGAAGCCGGGTGCGCCGTCCAGGTCGTCGACGGTGTTGACCGCGTTCACCTGTTGGGCGAAGGCCAGGATCGTCTCTCGATTGCGGTAGTTGACGTGGAGCTTGGCGCCGCGTCCGACGATGGGAATGCCCGCGTCGCTCATGCGCCAGCCGCCGGGGTAGACCTGCTGCTGTCCGTCACCGACGAGCAGCAGCGGGGACGCGGGACTACCACCGGCGATCTGGTGGGTCAGGCGCAGTTCGACGAAGGTGAAGTCTTGCACCTCGTCGACGACGACGAGACCGTAGGGGTCGTCCAGCGGTGCCGCGCGTAGCTCTTCGGTGGCCTTGGTGATCATGTCATTGAAGTCGTGCAGGCCACGCTCGGCCAGCAGGCCCTGGTAGGGCTTGAACAATTTGGTCCAAACAAGTTCTCGCTGTCGGCTGTCGAGCGTCCGGCCGAGGCGATTCTTGCGGTCGATGCGTTTGTACTCGTCGAGTTCGGCGATACCGAGCCCTTTGATGATTCGGTGAATCTCGTCTTTCCAGTAGGTCGGGCTGGGATGTATCGGCGTGAGGTGCTCGCGCGCTCCGTAGCGCCAGGCATCACTGAAGGCGGTCTCGATCTTTCCTTCGGCGGGCTCCATCTCCATGTCGCGGCCGCGCAGGAAGTTCCTCGCCCACGCGTGCAGGCCGATGAACTGGGCTCGATCGGCGGCATACGGAGCCAACTGGGCGAAGCCGGACCGGTGATAGGTCGGCAGTGTGCGTACGAAGCTGGTGAACAGCATCCGCCCGGGATTGTGCTTCGCGAAGTGCGCCATCCGGTGCACGGCGACAACTGATTTGCCGGTGCCCGCGGGGCCGCTGAAGCGGGCGGGACCGTTGAACTTCTTGTAGACCAGCTCCAGTTGCTGTGGGTCCAGGAAGGTCATCCAGTCCTTGAAAGGGCGTTGCAGCATGCGATTTCGCTCGTCCTCGTGCAGGTCTGCGGATTCGAACAGGGCGTCGGCGACGATAGACTCCGCGCTGGGTGCGTCATCCGCGGAGAGCAACTCGAACCTGTCGGACCGGGCGGCGACGCCGAACGCGATGTCACGAGCCCGCTGACGCGTCAGTTGCGGTGTGCCGTCGAACAGGTGCCGAGGGAGTGTCTTCGGATCGAGTGCGGTGTAGACGCCCTCCAGTGGGGGGATGTCGCGCCGGTCGCCCAGCATCAGCAGTTCGAGCATGTGCGGCACGAACTGATTGCGCCCGGCGGGGACGTTCGCAAAAGTCTCCTCGGCGCGAACTCGAATTCGGCTGAGGGCCGCGCGATCAGGGCTCGGATCGCCGAATACGAAGGCGAACACTCCAGTCGGTCCCACCGCGAAGGCCGCAGCTCGCCCATCGGGCAGGAAGGGACGGCTCCGATCGACGAGCACGTGCCAGGCCGGCCGCATGAGCGGCACGGATAGGAAGAGACGATGCGGGGTGGATAGGGAACCGATCCCTGCCAACTGCTCCTCGACCCACTGTCTGCGCTTCTCGAACCGCATATCCGGCATGAACGCCCCCGGTCTTGATCGTGGCGGACCCCCTGATCCGCAATTCGAGTATGAGTGCTGTTCTCGCAGAATGAATGTCGATCGAGAGAGGGTGGCACGCGATGGCACACCGTTCACGGGGTTCGATGCACGGGTAAGACGTCCGGCCGGAACCTCGATTGGGGTTCCGGCCGTGCCGTGCCGAGCTACTTGATCGCCACCCGCACCCCGCCCGAGAACGCCGAGTCGTGGAACTCGACCGCCGCGGGCACAGTCCCCTTCGGGACGTCGAAGGCCAGCACCGCGGAGATCTTGTTGCCCGGGTTGATCTCCGTCACCACGTCCTGGATCACGTTGTAGGCGGCCGCGGTGTCGTGGGAGTAGAGGCGGCCCTGGTCGTCTACCAGCTTCTGGTTGTCGCCCAAGTACGTCTGGGGCTTGTCTGCGCTGTTCGTGATGTCCACGTAGACCAGGACGTACTCGCCCTGGGCTTCCTTCTTCAGGTACTCGTTGGTGCCTACCGTTGCGACGGGGGGATCGACCTTCGTTACCTGGAACGCGAACTTGCCGTCGCGGACCTCGGTGCCGAGGGGTTCGGCGATCGTGCGCTTCTCCTCCTGCTTCGCGACTTCGTTTGCGGCGCTGCCGATCAGGAGGGTGCAGCCGCCGAACAGGACCAGGATGCAGAGGAAGAAGCCGCCGAGGACCCAGGGCCAGACTCGGCGCTTCTTCGGGGGGTGGGGGTAGTGGGGAGCGGGGGGCTGGGTGGGCCAGGGCTGCTGGGGGTGCTGAGGGTTGGTCATTGGTGCTCCTGAGGGCATGTGGGATCGAGGCTTCGGCGGCGTGCCGGAGACCGAGTGCGTTGGGGTGGTGGGAGATTGGCGTGCCGGCGCAGAGGGGGCATGCCGGGGACTTACCGTGCGCGGCTCCCCGCCGGCCGCGCCCAGGTTTCGATTTGGGGGAACGGCATAGGAGGCGTTCCCGAGCCGCGGTGCCGGACGAAGCCGGC
>NZ_JBEXUS010000110.1:0-26838 GCF_040614455.1 Nocardia sp. NPDC005978 | reverse complement strand
CGAGAACAGAGGCGATTCGAGCAGGTTCTCCACAATGGCAGCGTGCGCGGTGACACTCTGCGCGATGGTGGTTTCCCCTCCCGAATTCATACCCCCATTCTACTCCTCAATAGCAAGCAGATATAGCCCAATTCCATTGTGATACAACGATATTCAGACAAGAAGTCGGTTCAGAATCGCGCGGATTCCGCCCCCGTAATCATCCAAAATCTAACTGGTCGCACAGTGACCCCGCCGACCGCTACGCTCACCTCGCGGAGGCAGGGGAGGCCGGGTCATCCCGCGCCACCGATAATGAGCGAATGGCGGGTGCCGCATGACGAATAGAACTGAAGCCCAGATAGGCGACGGCCTCGGAGCCGGGGTTTCGCCGGGGGCTGCGGCACTGTCCGCGGAGATCGACCCCGGCCGGGTGCCCGTTCGCATACACGACGTCGGCGTGTTCTACCGCCGCTTCTTCGACCCGGCGGACGGCCACTTCGGCCGGATCCGTGCCGAGCACGAGTTCCAGTCGCTGACCGAGTCGACCAAGCCGGGGGCCGCTCACCGCAGCGGCATCTACTTGACCCCGGTCACCCGGGTCGGCGACGAGCTGCATTTCCGGTTGCTGCGCTGCTCCACGAACCTCTCGGGTCCGACGGAGAATTTCGGGCCGACGGACACGAGCATCGTCGACGCCTTGAATCGCGAGGCCGACAACATTTTTCGCGACCATGCGCCACTCAATCATGTGCTCGCGCAGGTCTACCACAACACCCGGGCAACGGCCGAGCGCAAGCAGTCCAAAGCCAAGATCTCGGCCCACGCCGACAAGACCAAGGACATGCCGGGTAACGGCATCATGGCCTTCTGCACGTTCTATGACGGGCTCGACGAGCTGCGACCGCTGGCGGGCGACGGCTTCGATCGGGGCGTGCGAAACATCAGTGGGCTGACCAAACTTCGTTTCCGGCTGAAGGACTCGGTCACCGAGGCTGCCGACCTGCCCGCGCAGTTCGAGCTCACCCTGTACCCGGGCTCTGTCTTCTTCATGCCGCTGTCCACCAATCGCATGTACACCCACGAGATCCGGCCCTCGGCGTTGGACGCCGAGTCGCTTCCGACGCGGTTGGGCTATGTGGTTCGCTGCTCGAGCACCGAAGCCGTGCACAAGGACGGCCGCACATTCCTCGAGCGGCCGAGTGGCCGGGTGGAATTGGAACCGCCCACACCGGAGGGCATGGACGACCTCCGGAGGCTGTATTCCGAGGAGAACAAGACGCCCGCACACATCGACTACGGCGACCGATTCCTCTTCAGCATGAATTCGGGGGACTACGTTGCTCCCCGAATGTGAGAACACGCACGGGATCTCCTCCTACGCTCTGCCGTTCGAGGAGAATCCGTTCGCAGAGCTGTACGACTCGATCCATTGGGAAGATCTGGGCAAGGGCAGGCGCGGCGCAACCCTCACCAACCCCGCCGCGGACGGCTCCGTACCGCTCGTCCGCACCACGACCCGCTACGCCAACCCGGCCCAGCGCTTCCGGCCGGTGCATATCCAACTGGCACAGCGTATTTGCTCCCACGCCGGCCTCCCTGCGGATTTCAACAACGCGCTCGTCGAGACGTACACGAACGCCTACGCCACGATGGGCAGCCATACGGACCAGGCCCTGGATCTCGCCGACGAGTCCCATATCGCCGTCTTCTCCTGCTACCGCCACCCCGGTCCCGTCGCCCCCAGAAAACTGATCGTCGAACCGAAGGGATCCACCGAAAGATTCGAGATCCCCCTGTCCCACAACGGTTTCGTCGTCTTCTCCGTCGCCACGAACCAGCTCGTGAAACACAAGATCGTCCTCGACACGTCGGCTCGGGCAACGGAAAACTACTGGCTCGGCATCACGTTCCGAACGTCGAAAACCGCCATCCATTTCCACGAAGGCCACCCTCATCTCCCACGAGGCGACCGCCTGACCCTGGCCGACGAATCCCAACGGCAAGAGTTCTACCAACTCCGCCGCCGAGAGAACACCGAAACAGACTTCCGCTACCCGCCACTGATCTACACGGTCAGCGCCAGCGACCTGCTGCCCCCGGTCTGACCCATTCAGCTTGCTCCTGACGTAACGTCAGGTCCTAACGTCCTCGGTACCCGCGCGAGGTGCGCCGGGGGAGGTGAGTTTGATGCGGATGGACGAGACGGGGTCGAGCAGGTGTGGAAAGTCGGTGAGCTCGCCGCCGAGGCCGGACTAACGGTTCGGACGTTGCACCACTACGACCGCCTCGGGCTCGTGCGCCCTGCCACGCGCACGGGTGCGGGCCATCGACTCTACAGCGACGCCGATGTCCAGCGTCTGTATCAGGTGCTGGCACTACGCCGGCTGGGGCTCGGCCTGGACCGGATCGGCGAGGTGCTCGCGGGCGGCGTACCCATGGCGCAGGTTCTGGCCGCGCATCGGGATTGCCTCGCTGTGCGACTGGATGCCATGCGCGACCTGTACACACTCGTCACGGCACTCGCGGCCACAGCGGAGAGCCGTCCCGACCTTCGCTCGGATCACTTCCTGGATTTGATCAGGAGGACTGCCATGATCGACGACACGATCGACAACCATTTCACCCGGGACAACGCCGAGGCGTTCGCCGCGCTGTATTTCGCGCAGCTCACGGCTCGGCAGGGTGCGCTGCGGTTCTGGTACGCCGCCGACGCGGTACTCACCCTCGACGACAGCGCCTACGTGGGCCCACCGGCGATCATCGATCGACTCGGCCGGCTTCCGCGGGCGGGCTATGCCGTGAATGCCGTTGAGGTCCAGCCGGATACGATCACATCTACGGTGTTTCGAGTGAGCGGAGGTCTCGTGCGAAAACCGGCCGAGGACGTTCATGCTTTCGAGACGTCCTTCACCCTCACCAGACCCTCGGTGAACAACGCCTATATGATCACCGACCAGACCTTTCGAAGCGTCGCGGCCGCGTAGTCGTTTCGGTCCGGCGTGGCATCGACCGCCTGCTGATCCGCCGTCTCGGGGTCGGAAAGCGGTACCGAGTCCGCCTGATTCAAATGCGACATCATCACCGGGTATCGCACGGGCCGTGCACTGGTGAACGTGATGTCACGAACGTGGCTGAAGTCCGACCACAGCATGCGCCCGCCCCTGAATATCCACATCGGCCTTACGCGCCGCCGGACCTGGGCCAGTTCGGAATCGGTGGCGGGGCGGCGTGGCCCCGCCGTTCCGTAGAGGCGTACGCCCGGGGCGGCGGGGAATCGGCCGGACAACAGCGACCGGAACCAGAACCACGTGCCGCGATCGACCGCCATCAGGCAGACATGGGAATTCGTTTCCAGATTGCTGGTCAGGGCCGAGGTGTACTGGTCGAAATAGAACGCGGTGCGGTCGTTTCGAAAGAACACCGTGCCGACGGGTGTGATGTTGGGGACGCCGGCGGCGTCCACCGACGCGATCGCGAAATGCCCGGTCGATCTGCGTCCGCGATTCAGGATGTCGCGAATCTCGTTCCATCGCGTGCCCGCATCGGTCACAGCGCACCCGCCGCGATGCTCGAAGCAGCACGCTCACAACAACAATCGTTCCCCCGCCGAGACATACTCCGGACGCTAACAGTCAGCGCCTCGGGTCGCTACCGGCCGATTCGCCAGGGCGGCCGCGCCCTGTCGGTCGGCAGCGTTGTAAGAACTTGTCAGGCAATGGTTTCCGGCAGGGTTACGCCGGGAGCCTCGGATGCCGCGCTATCCGCCGTAGAGCCGGATGAAGTCCTGGGCTGGGTCGACCGTCGGAACCGTGTAGTTCGACGAACCCCCGTCGACCTGCGTCTCCTCGACGTACCGCGCCGGCTCGGGCGGTAGCTTCCGCCATTTGGCGCGCGGATCGTCGACCTGCTCCGGATGAGTGTCCGATGACATGACGTCCCCCTTCGAAATCACGTCACTTCATCGTACCCGGTCGGCGGCGGCCTCCTCGGTATGTGTTGTGGTGCAGCGGAAGACGCCCGCGCGGGCCCGGGCGGGCCGGATCAGAACGGCTCGAGGGCGAGCCGGCCGACGACGATGAACACCGCCAGGGCGAGGTAGATCGCGTTCACCGCAACGAGTTTGGGCTGGTGGTGCCGAGCGTGGGTCCGCATCGCGCCGATCATGAGCAGAATCCACGCGCAGGCGGTCACGACCACCATGATCGGGAGGATGTCCAGGACCGCGGGCAGGATGAGCCCGAGGGCGGCCAGCAATTCGGCGACGCCCAGGGTCTTGATGAAGCCGGGCGTGAAGTCGGCGGTCCACTCCCCACCGTGAGCGGCGGCCAGTTTCTGCTTGGGCAGGAAGGTCTTGGTCAGGCCGCCTGCGAAGGCGACGACCGCCAGCAGACCGGCGGCGATCCATAGTGCGACGTTCACGTGCTGCTCCAATTGCGTTGCGGGAAAGCTGGTTCGGGGCGGGTCCCCGGTGCTTGTATCAGCATCGAGGCAGGTCAGGCGTCGAACAAGGTAGGGTTCGTGCACCTATCAATAACCCTGGAGTTATCAGTGGAGCTACGCGACATCGAGATCTTCCTGACCCTGTCCGAAGAATTGCACTTCGGCCGGACCGCCGAGCGATTGCACGTGTCGCAGGCCCGGGTCAGTCAGGCGGTGCGCAAACAGGAGCGGCGGATCGGGGTGGAACTGTTCGACCGCACCAGCCGCAGTGTGCGGCTCACCCCCGTGGGCCGTCGCCTGCGAGAGGATCTCCAGCAGGTTCAGGACCTGCTG
This sequence comes from Nocardia sp. NPDC005978, assembly GCF_040614455.1. Classification (NCBI taxonomy): domain Bacteria; kingdom Bacillati; phylum Actinomycetota; class Actinomycetes; order Mycobacteriales; family Nocardiaceae; genus Nocardia; species Nocardia sp. NPDC005978. The sequence continues at coordinate 22,083 of NZ_JBEXUS010000110.1, read as the reverse complement.
CACGCGGCGCTCGCGCGCGCCGAAGCGGCTGGGATCGGCAGCGGTAGAACATTGCGACTCGGCCTGTTCGGGCACGCCGGACACGAGTTGCGCACCCTGCTGGACGCCTATGCCACCCGGCACCCGGGCGCGGAGGTGAGCTTCGCCGAGATCAACGGCGTCGACGCCTTCACATCGCTGCGCGCCGGCGACAACGACGTGAACGTGCTGTGGCTCCCGGTCAGCGAGCCCGATCTCACGGTCGGCCCAACCGTCCTCACCGGCGGCCGGGTGCTGGCCGTGTCGTCCGAGCACCCGCTGGCCGCGCGGGGCGTCGCTTCGCTCGAGGACCTGGCGGACAACCGGGTCGCCGACCTGGGACCCGATGCGCCCGAATACTGGGTCGCGGCGATGGTTCCCACGCACACGCCACTGGGACGCCGCATTCCGCGCGGCCCGATCGCCCGCACCTTCCACGAACTCCTGTCCCTGGTCGCCACCGGGCAGTGCGTGCATCCGCTCGGTGAGATCGCGGCCCGCTACAACAGTCCGCCGGGCATCACCTTCCTGCCCATGCCCGACGCCCCCGCGCTGCAGTGGGCGCTCGTCTGGCGAAGCACCGCGGACAATCCCGCCATCCGCGCGCTGGCCACGCTCGCGACCGAGACCGGCCCGATTCGATTGTGACGACTCGGTTTTCCGGGTCGTGCGGGGTTGCCGTCGAAAGCATTTTATGGCTCCGGCAACCCGCCGCTAGCGTCGAATTCATGGAATGGAGCTTTCTTTCGGCCGGAGAACTCGGCGCCGCTCTGCGTGCGGGTGAAGTGACCTCGGTGGAACTCACCGACGAGGCGATCGCCAGAATCGAGCGTGCGGACAAGGCGATCAACGCGATCTGCGTGCCGGATTTCGACCGGGCACGGGCCGCCGCACGCGATGCCGACCGCGCCCGCGCCCGCGGCGCGGACGGCCCGCTGCTCGGCATCCCGGTGACGGTCAAAGAGTCCTACAACATGGCCGGACTGCCCACCACCTGGGGCATTCCGCTGTATGCGAACCATGTCCCCGCCGAGGACGCGGTGCAGGTCTCGCGGTTGAAAGCCGCGGGCGCGGTGCTGCTCGGCAAGACCAATGTCCCGATGACACTGCGAGATATCCAGAGCTTCAACGACATTTACGGCGTCACCAACAATCCGTGGGATCACAGCCGCACCTCCGGCGGCTCGTCCGGCGGTTCGGCGGCCGCCCTGGCGGCGGGCTTCGGCCCCCTGTCGATCGGCTCCGACCTGGCCGGATCCCTGCGCACCCCGGCGCACTTCTGCGGCGTCTACGCGCACAAACCGACCCTCGGTCTCGCCCCGACCCGCGGCATGGTCGCACCGCCCGCGCAACCGTTGCCGATCGACCTCGATCTCGCCGTTGTCGGCCCGATGGCGCGCACGGCCCGCGACCTCACCCTGCTGCTCGACGTCATGGCCGGCCCCGACCCCCTCACCCACGGCATCGGCTACGACATCGCGCTTCCCCCCGCGCGGCACGACCGACTCCCGGACTTCCGCATCCTGGTCATCGAGGATCACCCGCTCATACCCACCGGGTCGGCGGTGCGGGCGGGCGTGAATCGGGTCGCCCAGGCCCTCATCGACGCCGGCGCACGGGTCGAACGGCACAGCTCGCTGCTTCCGGATCTCACAGAAGCCGCGACGGCCTACATGCTCCTGATGATGTCGAACGCCGCCGCCAATCTGCCCGCGGACGTCTACGAACAGCTGCGAGCCCACGCCGCCACCCTGAGCCCGGCCGACCGGACCCTCGACGCGGCGCGCCTGCGCGGCATGGTGCTCAGCCATCGAGAGTGGGTCGAGGCGAACAACATCCGCGAGATCCACCGCGATCAGTGGCGCAGGCTTTTCGCCGAGTTCGACGCCGTGGTCTGCCCCATCACGCCGACCCCGGCGTTCCCGCACGACCACAGCGGCGGTCTGGACAGCCGTCGTATCGATATCGACGGTGCCGACCACCCGTACTTCGACCAGCTCGTCTGGGCGGGCGTAGCCACCATGCCCGGTCTGCCCGCCACCGCGATCCCGGCGGGCCGCTCGCCGGCGGGCCTGCCGGTGGGGGTGCAGCTCATCGGCCCGATGTTCGAAGACCGCACCCCGCTGCGCCTCGCCGAACTGCTGGAGCGGGAGATCGGCGGTTTTCAGAAGCCGGAACTGATACTGCCGCAACCGGATTGCTGATCAGCGCACTCGATCACGCGGTGCTCCAGGCGAACCCGGCCGCCACGCCGGTAGACGGTGTGCCGGCCTGGACGGGCTCGTCGTCCGAATTCTCCGTGGAGTCCTGCCGAGCGCTGTCGAGCCCCGTCAGCGCCCGGTCGAGTGATAACTGTTCGGCCGGAACGGGACTCAGCGTGAGCGCTGAACCACCCCGTCGAGCAAGGCTGTCCACTCCGCGGGATCGGCCACGATGAATCCGTACTCGCCATCGGACGTGGTGACGACGAGGTGGGTCGTGCCCCCGTGAACCGCGCCGTTGAAACCCTTGGACTCGCGAACGCCGGTCATCGTGGACACCGGAATCTCGACGAGCCGCGACGTGGCCGTGCGGAAGACGAGCCGGCGGGCGGTGAGCCCGATCCGTCCGGTGTTCTTGACCTTGGGCGCACCGGGGACCGTGGAGCCCCGGTAGCTACCGCGTTCCATGGGCCGAATGATCGTCTCGGCGGCCATGCTCGCCGCCAATTCCCGATCGAGCCGCTCGTTCTCGCGCCGGAAGTGGAGCACGACGGGAACGATCCAGAGCAACTGGACGACCAGCACCGCCAGGACGATGCCGATCACCAGGAGCGCGACGTTCACGGCGGTCTCCGTTCTTTCGACGACGACGGCCCGTGCCGCCACCCGCGAGAATCGTAAGCCTGATCTGCGCCGCGAGGGCGAGCATCGCCCCCGGCGTCGCGGAAACTACTTCGAGCCCAGCCGGTCGGCGATCGCCAGCGCTGTCCGCTTGGCCGAGCCGGGGTTCTGCCCGGTCACCAGATTCCCGTCCACGACGGTGTACGGAACGAACGGCAGTTTGGCCTTCTCGTACAGCGCGCCGCGCTTCTTCACCTCGGCCTCGGCGTTGTAGGGCACGAGCCGGTTCACGCGCGCCAGCACCTCCTCCTGCCAGGCGAACCCGGTGAGCTTTCGCCCGGCGACGAGGTGACTCCCGTCGGACAGCGTGGTCTCGAGCAACCCGCAGTAACCGTGGCAGACCGAGGCGACGATCCCGCCGCGTTCGTAGATCTCCCGGGTGAGTCGTTGCAGCCCGGTGCTGCCGGGGAAGTCGTACATGACAGCGTGCCCGCCCGTGAAGAAGATGGCGTCGTAGTCGTTCGAGTCGATCTCCTCGGGGGCGGCGGTGGTCTCCAGCAACGCCATTCGTGCCGGGTCTCGATGCCAGGCTTTCGCGGACTTGTCGTAGTTGGGGAACTTCAGCGACCGTGGCTCCAGCGGAACGTGCCCGCCGGACGGGCTGACCAGGGTCTGCTCGAATCCGTTCGCGGCGAACACATCCCAGGCATGCGAGAGCTCGGACAACCACAACCCGGTCGGATGTGACGGGTCGTCGTAGTGGCCCACGTTGGTGACGACGGTCAATATGCGCTCGACCATGGCTGACCTTCCTCCGGTGCGGTCGCGGGGGTGATGTGTTCGATCGCCTTCGTGCTCATCCGGCCGACCGGACGGATGTGGGAACGGGCATGTGCAGGGCGTTCTGCCCCGCGGTCATGACGTCGAGTCGAATGGTCCGCAGCGGTCGCAGTGAGCGGATGTCGTCCGAGATCCGTCCGGCGCCGAGTCGCAAATCCACTCCTCCGGGAAGATGTGCGGCGCCGGTCGACAGGACGTTGGTCTGACTCGAGGTCGAATGCCAGGCCCCGTTGATCGTGGTGTACGAGGTCAGGCTCGAAACCCGCTCACCAGAGCCGACTTCGGTCTGCCGCGGCGTGCGCGCGGACAAGCTCACGTCAGTATCGCCGTCCGCGTTCGTGACCCGGGCCGCGACGCGCCGGTCGTCGATGTCCACGTCGATGTCGGTGACCCACTTGGGGAATCCGTACCCGTCGTGCCCGCGCACCTGGGCGATGTCGCTGCTGACGGGCAGCGAGAGCACATACGTATGCAGGTGATCGTTCTTCAGGCCGGTGAGCAGATCGAGGAATCCCGCGCCGCCGTGGCGTGCGGGCCGCACGCCGATGCCGACCGCCGCCTCGGTGTAGAAGTCGATGTCGCACACCTCGTAGCGGAAGAACATCACCGACACGAGCCCGAGCCCGGGCGCGAGTCGCAGCGGAGCCAGTTCCAGGGGCAGGCGTTTCCGGATCGCGGGCAGCGGCGCGATCATCGTCAGGCGCGCGGTGGAGATCCGGTAGTAGAAGTTCGGTGTCCAGGTCGGCCCGATCGGCGAGTCGACGCGGGTTTTCGGCAGCCGCCGGAAGAAGTCGACCCCGCTGACCCGCGGATCCGCCGCCACGGCGTCCAGGTCCGTGTTCATCCGGTAGCGGTCGTACAGTCCGCCCTTCGGGACGGCGACCGAACGGCCGCCCAGCTCTACGACGACCTGTTGTGCTGTGGGTGCCATACCAACCCCCTCATGTTGACGATGCTTACATCGATGAGGCTAGGGGTGGATGTAAGCATCGTCAACATTCCGGGATGTCGCGGTTACCTGGCTGTCGTGAGGATCGCGGAGAACGCCGCGCGCACCTGATCGGCCCTCGTGTCGGCGGAGTCCGCCGCCAGCTTGCCGTCCAGATACAGGCAGGCCAGACCGTGTGCGAGGCCCCAGCCTGCCGCGGCCAGCGCTTCGCGATCGCCGTCGGGAAAGACCAGTCCCATGCCGAAACGCAGCAGCTCGTGGATCTCCTCCGCCGCCACCGCACGGTCCTCGTCGGACTTGTCGCAGGGGTTCCCGAACATCAGCCGGAACAGTGCCGGCCTGCGCAGGGCGAATTCGACATAGGTCACCGCGAAATCGCCGAGTTGGTCGGGCGCCGTGGGTAACTCGCGTCCGTCCAGCAGGTCCGCCTTCAGGTCGCGCAGCCCCTGCGCCGCCAAGGCCGATTCGAGCGCCTCGCGGTCCGCGAAGTGGCGATACGGCGCGGTGGGGGAGACGCCCGCCTCGCGTGCGACCGCGCGCAGCGAGAACGGTTCACCGGCCTCGAGCATGCGCATCGCGGCGGTCAGGAGCGAGGCTCGCAGGTCGCCGTGATGGTAACCACCCTTCGCTGAAGTTGACACTGCTTACATTCCTTTCTAGCCTCATGTTAGCAATGTAAACATACCGCATGTGGGAGCAACCGATGTCAGTGACACCCCCTACCTCGGGCGAGCTCGACGAGGCCGTTCGCACCTCGCCGGTGTTCACCCCGTTCACCCTCCCGAACGGGGCGACGATTCCGAACCGGCTGGCCAAGGCCGCGATGGAGGAGAACATGGCCGCGGCCGGTCAGCTCCCCGGTGAGGCCCTGTTCCGGCTGTACCGCCGCTGGAGCCACGGCGGCGCGGGCTTGATCATCACCGGCAACGTCATGGTGCACGCCGAGGCGCTCACCGGTCCGGGCGGTGTTGTCCTGGACAAGGATTCGCCGCTCGAACCGTTTCAGGAATGGGCGACCGCGGCCAAGAGCGGCGGCGCGCAGGCATGGATGCAGATCAACCATCCGGGCCGGCAGATCCGCGCGGACATGCCCGGCGTCGCGTGGGCGCCCTCGGCGATCCGGGTCGATATCGGGCGCAACAGCGGGCGGTTCGCGGAGCCGGTGGAGATGAACGCGGAACAGATCGAACAGACCGTGCGCCGCTTCGCCGAGACCGCGCGCCGGGCCGAGGCCGCCGGGTTCGACGGGGTGGAAATCCATGCCGCACACGGCTATCTGCTCTCGCAGTTCCTCTCCCCGCTGTCCAACCGGCGTTCCGATCGATGGGGCGGGTCGCTGGAGAATCGGGCACGGCTGCTGCTCGACATCGTGCGGGCGGTGCGGGCCGCGGTCGCGCCCGGCTTCGCCGTCGCGGTGAAACTGAACTCCGCCGACTTCCAGCGTGGTGGTTTCGACGCCGACGATGCCGCCGCGGTGATCGCGCTGCTGGCCCCGCTCGGCGTGGACGTCGTCGAACTCTCCGGCGGCAGCTACGAGGCCCCCGCGATGACCGGGCAGGCCGGTGACGAGCGCACTCGCTCGCGCGAGGTGTACTTCCTCGGGCTGGCCGAGGATCTCGCCGCGACCAGCCCGGTGCCGCTGATGCTGACCGGCGGGGTAGCCCGGCTGCCGGTGGCCGAGGAAATCCTCTCCGGCGGAATAGATCTCGTGGGTATGGGCAGTGCGCTGGCCATGGATCCCGGCCTGCCGAATCGCTGGCGGCACGATGCCTCGGCCCGGGTCGTGCTCACCCCGGTGCGGATCGCGGACAAGGCCGTCGCGTCCGCCGCGGGCATGGCGCGGATCCGGCAGCAGCTGCGCCGCCTCGGGGCGGGCCGGAACCCGCGTCCGGGCATCGGTCCGGTCAGGGCGCTGATGCGGGAAACCCTGCTGCAGCGGGGTGCGCTGCGGCGCTACCGGCGCTGGCTGGGCGGACGCGCCCGGTAGCTCCGTGAAAGTCCTTCGCGTGGAACCTCGCGCCGGCTGGCAAGATCGAAAACGCTGGCTTGGTCTATGCAGCTTCGAGGAACGATCGAAGGAGATGTGATGACGGAAGCGTTCGTGCTCGGTGGTGTCCGGACCCCGTTCGCTCGATACGGCGGGTCGCTGTCGCACATTCGGGCCGACGACCTGCTGGGGATGACCATGAAGGGCGCGTGCGAGCGCGTCGGCGTGGGTCTGGATCAGATCGAGGACATCATCGCGGGCTGTGTGAATCCCGCGCACGAGGGAATGGGCGATGTCGCGCGCTGGGCCGCGCTGGCGGCCGGTTTTCCGGACACCGCGGCCGGTGCGACGATCAACCGGTTCTGCGGGTCCTCACTCAGCGCGACGGTCAATATCGCGCACGCGATCAAGGCCGGGGATCTGGGTGTCGGGATCGCGTGCGGCGTCGAGTCGATGTCGCGGTCGGGCTGGGCGTATATGAAGGGCGACAGCGCTTTCGGGCCGCGTGGGCCGCAGATCCTGCTCGACACCATGTGGGCGGGGGCCGGTGGTCCGGCGAATCCGACGCTGCTGGCGCGCAACGCCTACATCGGAATGATCGAGACCGCGCAGAAAGTGGCCGACCGCTACGGGATGACGCGCGAGGAGATCGACGCGTTCGCACTCCGCACGCAGCGTAATGCGTTGGCGGCCAGGGACTCGGGCCGACTGGCCAAGGAGATCATGCCGGTCGAGATCGCCGGGACCCGCAAGACGCCCGCGCGGTTGTTCGAACACGACGAGTTCATCCGGGCGGACACCACGGCCGAGGGCCTGGCCGCGCTGCGTCCGCAGCCCGGCACGACCCAGATGACCGCGGGCAACTCGACGCCGTTGACCGACGGCGCCAGCGCGCTGATCCTGGCCTCGGGCGAGCGCGCGGCCGAACTCGGTGTGGAGCCGCTGGCCCGGGTGGTGTCATCCGCCGTGTACGGGATCGATCCGCAGTTCATGGGTCTGGCCCCGGCGTGGGCGCTGCCGTTGGCGTTGAAGCGGGCCGGTCTCGCCCCCGAGCAGATCGACGTGTGGGAGGTGCACGAGGCGTTCAGTGCCCAGGCGCTCGGCGTGCTGCGTGAACTGCCCAATCAGCTGGGCGGTTTCACCGTTCCCGACGAGAAGCTGACCCCCAACGGCGGGGCGGTGGCGATCGGCCATCCCTTCGGTGCGACCGGCGCCCGGTACGTGCTGACCTTGGCCACCGAACTGCGCGAACGCAATGCGCGATACGGGGCGATCGGGGTGTGCATCGGCTCGGGCCAAGGTGTGGCGATCGTGCTGGAGAATCCGGCCGCCTCCTGATCCGGAAGCCGCCTCGAGGCGGTCTGCGCCCGCGCCGCCGGCCGCCTCGACATCGCTTCTAGCCGTTCATCTCTCGCTCGCGGGCGGTAGCCAGCTCGATGGCCCGATCGAACGTGCCGGCGAGCACGGCTCGGCGCGCGGTCTTGAATTCCGCGTCGGGCCCGAGCTCGTCGATGTATCCGTCCCACACCCGCAGGTACCGCTCCCGCCACTCGCCCAGTACCGCCGCCGACGGGAATGTCGTTCCCACCCTTGCGGGTTCGGCCAACTGTACGAGCACTTCCAGCCAGGCGGGCACCATGTCCCCACCCCACTCGTCGGGTTCGAGCGGGGTGTCGTCCTCGGGGTCCTGAAACTGCTCGCTGATGTTCCCGATGAGCAGATCCGTCAGCTCCCCGAGCCCGTCCGCCGCGGTGTCGCTGTCGAAGTTCCCCGGACCCCAGACTCCCATACCAAACCTCTCCGCCCGACCACTCGTGGTGCGGGCAGCGTATCAAGATCGCATTCTGCGGTTCGGCTGTGAAGGTATGCGGGGGGCGCTAGTCCTCGAAACCGGTGCGCGCACCGAAGACGAAGCGCACCGCCGCGACGATGATTCCGGCCCAGAGAATGGTCCACACGCCTCGAAGTTCCACCCCGTAGCCCACCGACTTGCAGACGACGGTCAGCAGCCAGCACTTCAGCACGTTCGACGCGATCTCGCTGACCCCACCAACGTAGATTCGGACCGGGGACAGCATGAAAACAACCAGCTGGCCCAGCCCGAACAGCGCGTACAACAGCCCCGTGCCCGCGAATGCCAGTGCGACGCCCCACCCGCCCCACCCCTCGGGCAACACGAGCCGCGCGTCGTCGAGCCACCAGACGGCAGCCGCGATCCCGAGTGCGTTGGCGATGGGCAGCAGGAATCCGCTCGGTGAACAACCGACGCGAACAATGGGCTCGCCGAGGCCGAACGCCGGTCCGGCTGCTGGCTCCATCTTCGAATGATATGGCGGGCAACGGTTACCGAGTTGTGAATGTGTGTTTCGGTCGCGCAGATCTCCGCTGAGTTCGTGATTGTATGCGAAGAGCAACGCGAAATCGGTTGTGCCCGGGAGGACATCGGCCACACATTTGGCAATGGAATTGCGAGGAGATCGAGACTGCTTGCTCCAGCCGGAAAACTGGACTGCGGGCTACAACCGTGAGCGGCTAATCGAGGCCTTCCACGGCGAGCCATTCGGCTTGGAACTCCGAAGGTGCGATCGACTCCATGACGAAGTATCGGCCATCGACCGTTTCTGTCAAGGGCAGCACCGGATTCGGATCGATGCGAGTTCGCTCCCCGTCGAAGTCGAAGCTTGCGTTGTCGGCGGAGCCGTCGGGGAAGACCTCGACTCGGCGCGTCTCGTAGCCGTCCGTGCCGACCTCGATGAAAATCTCGGCGGGCGTCGCGTCGGACTGTTTCTTCCGGGTGAGTTTCGCGTAGACCATGCCCGGCTCATCGGGCTCGAACGCGTTCAGCGCGGCTTGAAAGAGCGGTGAGTTGGTGTCGTGCCGAGCGGTTGTTGGTGTTGCGGCATCCATCTCCGCGTGCGTGCGATGTGCGGTTGCCGGCCCGGCCGGTTCGGCGAGTGCCGTCGCAATCCACCCGGGGACCGTGTCGCGCGGGTAGAGAACGAGGTCTTCTTCCAAGGCCGCGCCCAACGGGTGTCCCGGGTTCCCGTACTCGAACGTCGTGGTGACCTCGCCCGCCGCGATCTCGAGGCGCATGCTGAACCATGTGCCTCGCCCCGGGCGGTACATCGCGTCGCGAAGGGCCATGACCATGGCGTGCGGGTGGATCCGGGGTGCGGCGTCGATGTCGAGTTCGACCTCGTACCGCAAGCCTCTGCCCGCGGCGATGAACAAGAGGTCCATGGTCGACCAGCCCGGCGGGGCTTGGGCCGAGACCTCGTCGACCAGAGCGCGAATCAAGGTCTGCTGTTGGTCCATGTCGAACGTGATCCATTCACCGGAAGGACATTGCTGCTGCGAGACAGGTTGTCAGACCGCGCTGTTCACTTCGACACCGCGTGCGAGGTCACCGACTTCCAGGGCCGGAGCGCGCGGCGTGACTCCATCACACATCGACCGGCAATGGTGGTCCGGCCCTGGTCGGGAGGCTGCAGTAGATTTGGCCTCGACCGTCAGAGGGTTGGGGGAGACGTGAGTCGAATGATCGGCATCGATCTGGGTACGTCGAAGGCGCTGGCAGCCACGGTGGAGGGTGGGCGCACAGTTCTCATCCCGCCGTCCGAAGGCACGGCCGCACTGCTGCGCGCGGGCCGGTTCGCCGAGTCGGAGTTGCTGTCCGCGCTGCGCCGGGACGCGGAACAGCAGCTCGGGCAAGCGGTTACCGGCGTGGTGGTGTCGAACCGGGCGGCTGATTCGGATGCCGGTCGGCGTCGGCTGGTGCTTGCCTGCGAATCGGCGGGATTCTCTGCCGTGCGCGTGGTTTCCCCGACGGCCGCGGCGGGTCTGGGGTGGGCCGCGGAGGGCGCGAAGCAGGAGCGCACCGCGGTGATCATCGATCTCGGGCGTGCCGGGTGCGAGGTCGCGGTGGTCAGCGCCCAGGACGGTGTCGCCGAGATGGGCGCCGTGGTGGTGGATTCGGAACTCGCTGGGAGCGCATGGGACCGGCGGATCGCCGATCGACTGGTACAGGCCATTCGACTGCGGTACGGGGTGGATGCGAGCGGGGACACGGTCGTGATGGGGCGACTGCTCGAGGCGGCGGAGTCGGCCAAAGTCGCGCTGTCGAGCGCGCAGAGCGCCGACGTCACGGTGCCGTACATCATCAAAGACGCCGCGGGGGAGCCGGTGACGCTCCAGGACGCGGTATCCAGGACCGAATTCGACCGGTCCACAGCGGATTTGGTCGATCGCTGCCGCGATGCGGTGCGCACGGTGCTGAAAGAGTCGTGGAACGTCGACGCCGTGGACGAGGTCGTGCTGGTGGGCGGCGGTGCGCGAATTCCCGCCATCGCCGCGATGATTCGCCAGGAGACCGGGCGGGAACCTGCTCGCCGGATTCTTCCCGAACAGGCGGTGGTGGCCGGCGCCGCGCTGCAGGCGGCCGTGCTGCGGGGTGCGAACCGCGACCTGATTCTGCTGGACACGGCCCGGCGGAGTATCGGAATCGAGCTGGCCGACGGCCGCCTGCACGTGCTGGTGGAACGCGGATCGACCATCGAGACCCGCCGCTCGCTGACCGTCACGACGACGGCGCGGGATCAGCGATCGGTGTTGATCCGAGTGTTCGAGGGCGAGCACCCGGTGGCGCTCGCGAACAGCCTGCTCGGCGAAATGCGGCTCACCGGAATGCCTTCCGGCGCGGCGGGCACGGTGACGATCGAGATCAGCTGCCAGGTCGATGTGGATTCCGTCGTGCGGGTGACGGCGCGGGAGTCAGGGTCGAGTCAGGAACTGACCCTGCATGCGAACGGGCTGACCCCGCCTACCGAGAACCGTTTCCCCAGCACGATCGAGGCGATTGCCGAGCATTCGGCAGCCGATGGCACCGGGCGCGCCACGGCAGCACCGGCATCCGCCCCGGAGTCCGTAGCCGCACCCCAGCAGCCGCCAAAGGGCCGCGGCATCGCGAAAGCGGTCGCGATCATCGGTGCCGTCCTGGTCGCCTTGAGCGCGTGGGCCTGGGCCGCGAATTCGCCGTCGGACAATCTCGAATGCGGTGGCAGCACGATGAAATCGGGGGACATCTGCCATAGCTACAGCTATCGCAGCGGCAACAGTTGGGACACCACCTACGACGACAGGGTGGAAGGCGCCGCGAACATGCGTTCGTCGGGCCGGATCGGTGTTGTCATCGGACTGGTGCTGCTGGTGGCCGGCGGTGTCGGGCTGGTCGCGACCACCCGGCCAGAAGAGTTGCGTCGCAACCAGATGCGCTCCGCCTGACCTGCTTGCGTTCCGACTCCAACTCGGTCACAGGGTGCTCGTGGAGACACGGGCGAGGGCTCCGATCTCCAGCGCGGTCCACAGCGCACCATCCGGGCCGAGGGTGATGCCATGTGGTTCGGAGTTGAGGGTGGGGAGGTCATAGGCGGTGAGGGAACCGTCCGAGGTGATCGTGCCGACGCGGTTGCCGGCCCATTCGGTGAACCACGGGGTGCCGTCGGCGTCGACCGTGATCGCGTGCGGCCGGGCCGTGCGGTCGGGCAGCGGGAACTCGGTGATCTGCCCGTCGGGAGTGATCCGGCCGATCTGCCCGGCGGCGATCTCGACGAACCACAGCACGCCGTCGCGACCGGCGGCGATCCCGACCGGTGCCGCCGCCTCCGTCGGAAGCTGGTGCAGGACGACCGCACCGTCCATGCCGATCCGTCCGATGGCGTTGGCCTGGTTGAGGGTGAACCACATCCCACCGTCGTCACCCGCGGTGATCGCCGAGGGGAATGCGCCGGTGACGGGGAGCGGGAACTCGGTGATGTGACCGTCGACCGTGATTCGCCCGATCCGGTCGGCCGCTGTCTCGGTGAACCACAGCGCACCGTCGGGTCCTGCCGCGATGCCGAACGGTCCGCAGCCGGGGGCGGGTACGTCGAACTCGCGCAGGACGCCGTCGGTGGTGATCCGCCCGATTCGGTCCGCGCGGTACTCGGTGAACCACAGCGCGCCGTCGGGGCCGGGCGTGATGATGGTCGGCCCGCTGTCGGGCGTGACCCGGTGGGTCGTCGGCTGCTCGCCGGGGACCAGCCGGCCGATGTGGCCGCTGTGGACGAGGGTGAACCACAGTGCGCCGTCCGGACCGGTGGTCAGGGCATAGGGTCCGGCGGTGGTGTCGGCCACGGTGTGCTCTTCGATGGACATCCGGTGCGACGGGCTCACAAGAGGTTCCTCCAATTCGTTTTCGCCTGCGATGCTTTCGACACCGGGCGGTCGAGTCCTGCCGGGTGGCCCCGCTACGAAAACTGTTGCATCCTACTGAGTTTCCTCGCTGATTCGAGCCGCAAGGGTGGCCAGGGCCGCTGGATCGCCCCACTCGGTCACAGGTGCATTGCCGGGGTCGCGATTCCACAGGTGCAGGAGCAGGTCTTCCGGTGTCGCGGTGATCTGCGCGTCCGGGGGCGTGTCTTCGTGCGCGCGGTCGACCCCGTTGGCGCGGAGAGTGAGTGCCCAGCGGCGGGTGTGGGTTTGAAGCCGGACGGTGCGATTCGCGCCTGCCGTGAGCGTCGGACTATCGCCGAAGTCGTAGGTGAGGAAGTCGATCATCTCGTCTATGCCGGCTACGGCAAGCTCCGGATCGATGGCTGTGTTTGTGCCGGTTGCGAGTTCGGCGTCGACGCGGTGGATGGCCGTTTCCAATGCCATTCTGCGGAACCAGAAGCCCACGGATTGGTCGGGCGGAAACCAGGTGAAACTCGGCTGGGCGGGGCCGCGTTCGGTCAGCTGCTCCAGCAACGCATCTCGTGTGGAAATGAAGAAGGCCCATAGCGCCGGACCCGGCGTCGGCAGGGGTTCCCGCTTCTCGGCGGGCGGTTCGTGGCCCAGGGTCATGCACAGCACCTTGTGCTCGTACACCTGGGCCACGTGCCCCGCCACGTCCGCGGCCGTCCACCCCGGGCACGAGGGCGCGGCCGCGCCGGGATCGAGCCGCGCGGCCGCGAGCAATGTGTTGCTGTCGGCCAGTATCAGGTCGAGGTACCGGGAGGGCTCCATTGGGGCGATTCTGCCGCATCGGAGACGTGCGAACCCGGGTGCCGAGTCGCCGTGCCGCTTGGTTCCTGCCCATTCTCGTTCCGCTACAACATGATCCGGTCGGCCGGATTCGCGGAAGGACGGGTGGCCCTGTCGAACGCGCCGCCGGTGAGTGTCAGCGCTCGGCCTGGGATTTGATGTTCTCCAGGGTCTGGCGCATACCGGCGCGCATGCCCGCGGTGAAGGCGTCGTTCCCGCCCGGGTAGTTCTCGGTGAACTGCTTGGACAGGGGTGAGATGCCTTCCGGGGTGTCTCGTCTCTGGGTGAGGCGGGTGCCGTCGGCCCCGGCCCGCTCGAGCGTGTACGACCAGATGACCCAGTTCTCTTCGATGCGGAAGGCCAGTTCCCGCTGGTCCGCGAAGCGGACGACTTCACCGTGGGTCACCCAGTCGAAGCCGCCTTCGCTGTTGAGGCTCGTGAACTGCGCGCCCAGTTCGACCTGGTCGAAGCCCTTGCGCAGCCGCGTCGAGCTCACCTGGGGACTCCAGTCCGCCATCCGGCGCACGTCTTTGACCAGTTCCCAGACGTGCTCGAGCGGGGCGCCGATTTCGATGTCGTCCTGTAGCAGCGGTGCGGCGGGTGACTCGGAGGCGGTGGACGGCGACTCGTCTGACATATCTGGCTCCTGAACTATGCGATCAACCGGTCGTAAATGTCTCGCCTCGAACGTAGCGGAGGTGGAGTATTTACGTCCAGACGGTCGTATAAAATCGCCGGATGGTCTCTCCCGTTGACGGCCGCCGCGCCCGCGGCGACGTGACGCGCCGCACTGCCGCGCGCAAGGCCGCCGAGATCGCCACCACCCACGGCCTCGATGCGATCACGGTCGGTGCGCTCGCCACCGCGACGGGCCTGAGCAAGAGCGGCATCCTCACGGTGTTCGCCACCCGTGAGGAGATCCAGGTCGCTGCCGTCGCCGAAGCGCGCCGCATCTATCAGGCCACCGTCATCGCCCCGGCCTGGGACAACGAGCCCGGCGAACGCAGGCTCCGCGCACTGGTCGACTCGTGGATCGCCTACCTGCTCGACGGCGTGTTCCCCGGCGGCTGTTTCGTGGCCGCGACCTCGGTCGAGTACGGCCATCGCCGCGGCCCGGTGGCGGATGCGGTGCGCAGGCTCAAGCGGGAGTGGCTCGAGCTGCTCGAATCCGAGTTCGCCGCAACGGGTTCGGCGGATCCGTCCGCGGATGCCTTCACGTTCGACGCACTGCTCACCGCGGGCAATGTCCGCCGTGAATTGTTCGGCGACGATAGGGAACTCGATACCGCGCGCAGGCTCGCCCTGGCTGTGCTCGGGTAGGAATGCCGCGGATTGCGCACCTTCCAAGGTTCGATCACTCGGCCCGCTGGTACGCGACGGTTCACCGGCCGGTTCCGGCACCCGACAGCGGGGTGAAGTGATCGCCCGGCGGTCGTAGAATTGAGCCCGCCCACCGTGGCCGACATACGAACGAGGGAGGCGAACCATGACCGACGACGAGATCGTGCTCTCGTTCGCCCTGACCAGGCTGGACAACGCGAACAGCGACCTGGACCTGGAAGAGGTGGCCGCCCTGGTGGTACGCCGCCTCACCCCCGATCAGGTGCTGGATCTGGCCACCCGCAATCTCGCCACGCGAGATGAGCTACGGGGAGCATTGTTCGAATCCGCCGTGGAGCATGTGCTCCGGACCGTGCTGACTGCCCGAGGGCCTGCCGACTGACAAACGAACCTGCTGACGAGAGCCTCAGCGGGTCAGGCCGGCGCGGCGGGCTGAATGGGTGCCCGGCTCCTTCAGTTCGGGGGCGGCGTATTGTCGCCTGCGGTTTGAGCTTTCAGTGCTTCGGCTTTGCGCCGCTCAGCGCGCAGCGCTCGCACGAACACCACGACGGCGGCCACCCCCAGAACGGCGATCCCGCCCAGAGCGCTGCCGGTCGCCCAGGTCGCGGCCATGCTGATCACCAGCAGCGCGATGCCGATCGGTGACGAACGTATTCGCTTCATGGCAAATCCTCTCCGTGCCTGTGGCTTTCGAGCACCCTAGAGCCTTGGTTGATTCGGGCGATCGGTGACCGCGGCCCGTCAGTGCTGGATCAGGCCACCGTATGGAGTGGGCGGGACGTGGCCGGTCGGCGGAACAGTTTGCGCCAGACTCACGCCCGTGTCGACGAGGGAGGATCTACGCAGGCCGCTGACCTGACCTAGCGGTGTCCAGGTCGGATCGATCGTGGCCCCGTCTGTTTCGGCTCTGAGCATGCCTCCGATTACGTGGACGCGGTAGAAGATTCCAACGTTCTGATGGTCGACCCCTGCGCGGGCCACCGCCGCGGGAATCATTCTCGAATCCACGCCCAGTAGGCGTTCGACGGCCCCTTCGAGACCGGTTTCCTCGCGAAGCTCGCGGGTCACCGCGTCGAAGGGATCCTCGCCGTGCTCGACCCCGCCACCCGGCAGCGTCCACGTGGGTTCGCCCTGACCTGCGACATGACGGGCAAGCAGGACGCGGCCCCGCTCGATGCAGACGGCATACGCCGCCAATCTGAAACTCACTCGATGAAGCCTATTGCGGCCTTCGATAGCGTAGCGGGACAGGAACTTCCGGAGCGATGTGCGTGCTTTGCTGCGCGGTGAAATCGTTGTCGCTGTCGGTCAGGAGGGGCAATGACCTTGTTTGTCGACCTCGAGGGGGCGGTACGTATCGTGCGGCTTGCCGTTCCGTTCGGCTGGACTTGGACGCTGAACGACGTACGTAGCTTCTGCGGGGCCGCCGGGTGGCGTGAGGTGTGGGAGGACGACGTGGCGGTCATTTTCGCGACCGATCTCGGCGTCGCGGAGCCGCGCGCGAACGCGTACACCAATTCACGTCTTGCGCCCGCGTTGGCGGCGGCCGGTCATGATATTGAGGAGATCTCGGTGTACGTCGCGGACTCCGGACCGCAGCTGGACGCCGATGCGGCAGTGGCAGAACCCTATTCGAGGCTGGCCGATCTGCTTGCCGGTGAGTTGGGACAGCCGATGTGGAGCATGGTCGACCCTCGGATCGAGACCGGCTGGGAACTACCGGATGTCATTATCGGCGTGGTGGCCGAACCCGGTTGGGTGGAACTCGTTTTGACGAATCCGTTGTACCGGCGGCGGATTGAACGACTGGAGGATGAGTGGGATGAGGAGTAATGGAGCCGCCCGGTCGTCCTGGCAATCAGGGGTATCGACGACGTCACTGCAACCGAATGACGGCTGGCTGGGGACCACCCGGGCGTCGTATGACGCTGTCGCAACGGCCTACGCGGATCTCACCCGCGACCTCCTGGATGAAACACCGGAAGAGCGTTCGGCTTTGGCCTCGTTCGCGGACGTGGTGCGCGCCCGCGGTGGGGGTCCGGTCGCGGACGTGGGGTGTGGAGCGGGGCGGATCACCGCTCACCTGTGTGGGCTCGGCGTGGATGCGTTCGGAATCGATTTGTCGCCCAAAATGATCGACGTCGCCCGCGGCGAGTATCCGGGGCTGCGGTTCGACGTCGGTTCCATGACGGACCTCGACCTCGCGGATGGCTCGATGGCAGGGTTGGTCGCGTGGTATTCAGTGATCCACGTCCCCGACGACGACCTCGACGTGGTATTCGACCACTTCCGGCGGGTGCTTCGCCCCGGCGGTCCGCTGTTGGTGGGCTTCCACGTCGGATGCGATTCGCAGGTGAAAACCCAAGGGTACGGCGGGCATCCGATGCATCTCCATGTTCATCGGCGGCAGCACAGTCGGATGCGCGGGTGGCTCGGCGACGCCGGCTTCGTTGTCGAAGCCGAACGGACGGTGACCTCGGCCGAGAGCCCCCTGGGCGGGATCGTTCTCGCGCGCCGCGCAGCTGTCGGCGCCTGACCGCAGCGGGCGAGCTGGTCGGCGACCCGTTCGAAAGAATTTCGCGATCTCCGGTCCAACTAGGACCGTAGTTGTCCTATCTGCCGGAAATACTCATCTCATGAGCGAAATCGAAGCCGCGGGACAGCCTGACATCACCGACTACAACGACCCGGAAGCGCCGTGGAACCAGGCGTGGGACGGGGAGGGCGGCATCGCCGACTGGAACGGCGACGTGATCAAGGAGTTCCGAGAGAACTCGGGCAAGGTCGGCGGCGCCTACGCGGGCGGGGACCTCATTCTGCTCACCACCACGGGAGCCAAGAGCGGGAAACAGCACACGACCCCGCTGGGTCCGCTGTACCGGGGCGAGGTGATGTACGTGAGCTCGTTCATCGAGGACAAGTACCCGGCCTGGTGGTACAACATCAAGGCGAATCAGCAGGTCACCATCGAGTTGCGGGATGAGACCTACCGCGCGATCGGGCGGGTTCTCGAAGGTGCGGAGTACGACGAGTTCGCGGCCTGGGTCCTGGCGAACAACCCGCTGCTGGCGGATTTCCAGTCGAAGGTAGACCGGCCGCTGCCGTTGGTGGTGCTCACCCGCGAGGGGTAGGGCGAACGGCTTGCCCCGGCGCGTCGATAGGCGCGCTCGGGCGATGCCGTCGGTTCGCGAACTGGGTTCGGCAGTCCGCAGTGCCCCAACGGATCTCGTATCGATGCGCAAGTGCGAAAGCGTCACGGAGCTTTTCTGCGTCCGAACTCGAACGGCGCTTCCGGGTGTTGTTCGGCGCACCCGAGGTACCGGACCGCCGATTGCCGCCGAGTAGAAGGATTCGTCGCAGTGCCGAGGGCATCGGGTAGGTTTGCCGAACCGATCAGCCGGGGAGGGAACCATGAATCCGAAAGACGAACTGCCGCACGCCCTACCGGGGCAAGAGCCCAAAGGCGCAGTCGACGTCGCACCGCAACGGAGCGGATCGCCGGGGCTGGGCGGGCTGCCCGCGTATCCGACGTCGGCCGGCGGGCGGACAGCGATGCCGTACTCGTCGAAAACCAATGGTGCCGCGATTTCCGGCTTTATTCTCGGCATGTCCGGTATAGGCGCGATCGGCGGGGTGGTGTGGGGGGTTCGCGCCCTGAACCAGATCCAATCGAGCGGTGAACGAGGTAGGGGATTCGCCATCGCAGGCATGGTGTTTTCGGGTCTCTGGGTTGTTTCGGCGGTCACGATGCTGTTCGTCGGCATCGCCCGGGATTCCGAGCCCGGCCCGCGGTCGGCGGGTTCGTTGCAGGTCGGAGACTGCGTCGGCGACATCGGTGAGTCGTCGACGATGTCTTCTGCAACAACGGTGTATTGCGACCAGCCACACGATGCCGAGGTGTATTACCAGTTCAACCTCTCGGGGAGCTGGCCAGGCAAGGACGTTCTGGTCCGGAACGCAACCGGCGCTTGCAGATCCGAATTGTACGAGCGCTACGCCGGCAACCCGATGCTCGACCGTGTCAACCCGATGGCGCTGTATCCCTCGGATGAGCGGAGCTTCAACAGCAGTCGCGAGGTCACCTGCCTGCTGGTCTCGAGGGACGACAGCAAGTTGACCGAAAAACTGTCTCGCTGACGAGAGTTGGTGGGTTCACCTATGCAGCGCCGTCCGACACGTGCGATGGACTTGACTCTCCATACGCCCCGGTTGAGGCTCGATTTGTTCAAGTCCGAGGACGCCCGGGAGCTGCACGAATTCTCAGCGATCCGGAAACTCACACGATCGGTGATGGACCCATAAGCG
Source organism: Nocardia sp. NPDC005978 (assembly GCF_040614455.1). NCBI lineage: Bacteria > Bacillati > Actinomycetota > Actinomycetes > Mycobacteriales > Nocardiaceae > Nocardia > Nocardia sp. NPDC005978. Next base: position 2,762 of record NZ_JBEXUS010000110.1, on the reverse strand, counting down.
ATTTCGAGTACGCGCGGCTGTGGACCTAGGCCGGACGGGCACGGCCAGTTGACCTTCCGAGGTCTTGGCACCGTCCGGTCGGACAAGGTGGTATGCGGCAGAGTAGTCATTTGGGATAACGGGCCGAGTCGGGCCGCTGACTTCACACGCCCGCCGGTCGGGAAGAATGAGGGGTAAATATCAGATCGTGCCCGGAAGGAGTCGATTTGCCTGTCGACACCGCGGACTACCTCGGGTTGATTCGAGCCCTGCTCGGCGACTTGCCCGAAAGTCGGGACCGCGCCGCCGACGAGTGCACCGACCTGATCGGAGCTTACGATCCTGAGCAGATAACCACGCTCCTCCACGTGCTCCTGTGGTCGGCACAGGTCGAAACATCGCCGACCGCAATGGAGTCCGAACTGCATGCCGCGTGCGAGATTGTCAGCGCGGGAGCGCCGACTGACAAGATCGCGGCAGTGTTGGCCCGAATCGACAGGTCGAGACTGTCCGGCTCGGCGATCGAACACTACGACTACCTGGTAGGCGAGGCCGGTCGAACGGCTTGATGGAGTACGCCCATCGGTGTTCAGTGAGTTCTGCGGCGGCCGGGTGGTACACGGACAGTTGGTCTTCCGTCGCCCGTGGTGACCGGTTCGTCGCCGCGGTTTGCGGCAGAACAGGACATGCTCGTATATCTTGCTACTCGCTCGTTCCGGCTATATGAAGGCATTCCCTTCATTCCAGGTCGTACACCACCGCGGTGATACCCCGGCTGGATAGTCGATCGCTGATGAGCGGTTCGATTCGGTCCCAGGTACCGCCCGCCAACCCGCACCCGATCCGCGGCATGTGCACCGACGCGTTCGACGGAGCCGCGAAATCGGCCACTCGGCTCAGGCACCGATCGATGGCGTCATAGCGGATCGGTGGGTTGCCGGCACTGGTTCGGATGCCGTGTTGCCCGATCATGTTGGCTACGTGGAGATCAGGCGCGACCGAGACGAATTGGACGGCACCCAGGCCGAAGTCGTTGGCATGTCGTTGCCTGTGCCAGTCGCGGAACGCGTGTTCGGGTTGCCCCCAGCGGGCGGACACCGCGACAACGAAACCTTTGCCCCAGCGACCGGCGTCGTTGCAGATGTGGGCGATGATCGCGGGTCCGTTGATGCTGGGTGCGGTGGCATCTCCGGTCCGGTACTCGATCGCAGCCGTGGTCATGGTGTCGAACCTAGGCATTTGCACCGACACAAATCGGTCGGTAGGAGCTGAGCCCGCGGGCATGAGCGGATACCGGCGGGGCTGATCTATTACGTGCCGGCTGGTAGCGGCTCGACCGTCTGCGGGGCGCCGAAGGTGATCCCTGCCTGGCGTAGGTAGTCGTAGGCGGCTCGAGCGACTTCGGGTTCGAGGAAGTTCAGGTCTTCCTCGCATACCTCGTGACGTTCGGCCGCCTCGGTCAGGCTTGTCAGTTCGTCGAGACCCACGTGATCGAGGTCCTTGAGGGTGTCGTCATCGAAGGCCACATTCGCGGCGTTCTCGTGGGCCTGTTCGACCCGGTAGGCAAGGCCGGCTGGGCCCGCGATCTCGCGCAGGCACATGTAGAGACCGTCGTCGTATTCGGTGGGGGTGGAGGACCAGTGGTCGTTCTCCCACCAGCGTACGAAGCTCACGGCATCCGCGGTGAGTACACGCGGGTGATGCGCTTTCAGTTCGATGGCGCGAACCCATTCCGGCGCAGCGGCTCTGGGGTCGTACGGCTTGTCGTAGACGTTGTTTTCACGATCCCATCCGAACAGTACGGCGCGATCGCCCGGGTATCGGACGACAGCGAACCAGTTGCCCGCACAATCCTCCGTGTCCAGACGCCCACCGGCGACCACCGTTGTCTCCCCGACACACTCGGCCAACTCGCCGGGCTCGTACACATCTCCCGGGAATGCGGCGAACAACAGGTCGGTGACCACGGCTCTGACCCACAACACGCCAGGATGCGGCAGCTCGAAATCCATGTGCGGCAACCTAACACCGTTCGCCGACACCGGATGCCCGCACGATCTCGGCGCGATCAGCGGGGATGAGTACGTTCTGCGCCTTGCAGCGAGGGTCTAGACGTCCGCGGGTGCATTCACCACGAAATCGCGTGAACCGAAAACGGGTTCGTCAAGCGTCAGGCGCGACCGGGCGTTCGGTAGAACTCGTCGAGCGGTGCCGGTGTGGATTCAGGCGGTTATCGCAACACCTCGTCGAGTGCTTCTGGCGGTGCGTTCGGCCGAGACCGAATCAGGTCCCCGTTGACCCTCGCACGCGTGGACCGACCGATTTGCTCGACGCGCTATGGGGTATGCGTTCATGCCGGCTGGCGCGCGCTGAGCTGCTGACCCACCGGTACGCCGGCCGATCTTGGCGGTGTCGCCGGCCCGTCAGAAACCTTGATCAACTCAGAAGGTATGAATCGGGCGAACCCGGGTATGGCGTGATCGGAACGTCACCGACGTCGTTCGCAAGCCACATCCGCAGAGTGGAAGGAACGCCATGAGTGCAGCTGAGAACAAGGCCGAGGAGTTCAAGGGCCGGGCCAAGGAGGCCGCGGGCAGCCTGACCGGTGACGAGGATCTGAAGGCCGAAGGTAAGGCCGACCAGGGGTCCTCGAAGGTGAAGCAGCACGTCGACGACGCGGCCGAGAAGGTCAAGGATGCCGCCGAGTCGGTCAAGGAAAAGCTGCAGGGCCACTGACGCTCACCGGTCGGGGGCGGGGGGACAGGTGTCTTGTGTTACAGATA
>NZ_JBEXUS010000109.1:0-27075 GCF_040614455.1 Nocardia sp. NPDC005978 | reverse complement strand
GTCCCCGAGGTGGCGCGGGCGGCCCCCGAGACCCGCCGTGCGCCCCGGGACCTGGTGTACCGCAGGGTCATCGAGATCCGGGACGCGCTGCTCCTGCTGCAACCCCACCTGACCCCCGAGGACACCGCCCGGGCCGAGCGGACGGTCGAACGGCTCGGGGTGCGCGAGCGCGACCGCGCCGCCGCGGTGGAGGCCGCGCGGATCGCGATGGCCCTGCGCGCCTACCGGGCCGGCGCGGTGGCCGTGGATCGCGGGGAGAGCTTCCGCCGTCCGGACCGGCCCACCTTCCTGGGCGAACTCGGTTGGCTGGTGGCGGTTTCCACCGCGTACCGCGGCTCGCCGGTGGTGCCGGCCGTGCTGCTCGAAACCGGCGATTCCCTACCGGTCGAACAGTGAAAAGCCCTGTACAAGACCGTATTACGGTCAGGTTGCGGAAATCTCTCGGTACTCCGACCTGACGAATGCGAAAGTTGGGGCTATCCTTTCCGATGCGGGGGCGGTGTTCGGTATCCCCTTCATCGAACACCGTGCCCGTCCAAATCGCTTGCACCGCTCCGGTTTACGGCCGGAGTGGTGCTTGTTCACCCGGATCCGGCAGCAGGGTGTACACCCAGCGGCCCCGGTGCGGCTCCTCGCCGACCCAGATGCGCACGTGCACCGCCCGCCAGTCCCCGCCCTCGAGCGGCCGGATGAGCATGGGCCGCCAGTCGAATTCCGCGGGCGGGATGTCGGTGTTCCACAGTCGTTCGAAATCCGGGGAGCGGGCGCACTCGCGTTTGATCTCCTCGATCCGCGCCGGATCGGTGACGCCGGGCGCCATGTGCCGGAAGGACTGCACCAGGATGTGCGCCTCGCGTTCCCAGTTGTGCAGCACCACGCGGGCACGTGGGTCCAGCAGCGTGTACGCGATGATGTTCATCCCGGGTTCTAGTCCCGGGAAGGTCTGCCGGAAGGGCTCGTTCGCGGCCAGCAGATCCAGCGCCAGCGCGGTCAGGTAGCAGGACGGGGCGGGCAGGCCGTTCAGGAATCGCATCTCGGCCGCGTTCGGCGCGGACTGCTCGATGGCGATGGTCGTCAGCTCGGGCTGCAGGACGGTGTTCGCGTAGTCCCGATACATTTGCGGCACGTTCAACGCCTCGAAGAGCGCACTCAGCGTGGTGTGGGTCGGCGGCCGGGTGCCCTGTTCGAGCTTCTGGATCAGGCCCTCGGAGACCCCGGCGATCCGGGCCAGCTCGCTGCGGGTCAGCCGGGACGCTTCGCGGCGTTCGCGCAGGTAACCCGCAATGGCCATATGCGGCTCGACCATCCGCCCTACCTCCAAGAACCCACTGCGCACGCCTGTCGTTGCTTCCGCGACAAAACTACCCGCCGGGTGCGGCCGGTTCGCACCGGGCGGTCGCGGGGCGGTTGCCGGGCCGGGGTGCGCGTGGCGGCCGCGGGGTCCGCCGCATTGCCGCAAAAGTGATCTTTCGTGTGCCGCCCGACAAAGCCGAGGCCGGGTGATTTACTGGGGGCTTGCTGCTGGAATGCGTTCTTGTTCTGCGAGGTAGTTCGATGGCTCGAAGGGTCCACAAGCTCGGCGCCGGAACCGGTGTTGCCCACCACGGGCCGAGCGATCCCGTGCCGATGATGCCGCAATGGCTGGTCCCGCCGCCGGGATCCCTTGTCGCGCAACCGGTGTCGGATCCGGTCGGCACGCAGGGTCTGCCGCCCGACGACGGGGCTCCCGGAGGTGAGGTGCTGTTGGCCCTGCTGGGTGCGCTGAGTCTGGGCGCGGCCGCCGTGCTGGCCGCGCACGGCCACGTCCTGATCGCGCTGCTGCTCCTGCTGACCGGTGGCTTCCTGCTCCACTTCGCGAACGTCATCCGGTTGCGCCGTCGCGCGATCTGACCCGGTCGGGCGGGTGGTTCGCGCTATCCGGCGTCTCCGCGCGTGACAATCCGTAATCAATGTGCCATTGACAAATGGCGCATTGATCGATGATTGTCTGAGGTATGACGAGAACAGGGTCAAAGGCGACCTTTGTATCGGCGGTGGTACCCGAGACGGCCTCGCGCCAGGCACGGCTCGCGGCACACGCGTCGGTGGCGGGCCTGCGCCGGATCAATGGTTTGCTACCGCGCAATCGTGTCGGCATCCAGGCGGGACGCGGGCTCATCGCCGGCGTCATGGCCGCCTTCGGGCCGCCGCTGCCGGGCACCCGGGTGGACACGGTGCGTTCGGGCCGGGTGCGCGGGGAGTGGGTGCGGGCCGCCGGGGTCGAGCAGGGCGAGCGCGCCATCTACTACATCCACGGCAGCGGCTACGTGGTGTGCTCGGCGCGGACCCACCGCGGCCTGGCCTCGCGCCTGTCGAAGCTGACCGGCCTGCCGGTCTTCCTCGTCGACTACCGCCTCGCCCCCGAACACCGCTTCCCGGCCGCCGCCGACGACATCGCCGCCGGGTACCGCTGGCTTCTGGACAACGGTCACCGCCCCGAGGACCTGGTGATCGGCGGTGACTCCGCGGGCGGCCACCTGGCCATGGACCTGCTGCTGCAGAACCAGCGCGCGGGCACACCGCAGCCAGCGGGCGTGTTCATGTTCTCCCCTTTGATGGACCTCACCCTGACCCTGGCCGAGCGCCGCGATCGGGAACTGCCCGATCCGATGGCGCCCGCGCTGACCGGCCGCCGCCTGATCGAGCTGTACACCGAAGGGCAGCAGCCGGATTCACCGCGCCTGCGCCTGGACATCCCGCCGGGCTCGGCGCTCCCGCCGCTGCTGGTGCAGGCCAGCGCGGGCGAGATGCTCGCGGGCGACGCGGAACTGCTGCGCGACATGGCGGTCGCCGCCGGGGTGCGCTGTGACCTCGAACTGTGGCCGGGGCGCATCCACGTGTTCCAAGCGTTGCCGCTGCTGGTCCCCGAAGCCGTGCCGGCGCTGCGCCGCACCCGGGAATTCATCTCGTCCGCGCTCGCGGACGCCGCCCGCGCGAAAGTGAGCTGATCATGGGCATATTGGACGGGATACTGCCGGTCTTCGGCGCCCGGCGATCGCATGCGGCCAAGGCCGTGGTCACCGGGGCGGGCAGCGGCATCGGCCGGGCCTTCGCCCTCGAAATCGCCGCGCGCGGTGGTGAAGTGGTGTGCGCCGACATCGACAAGGATCGCGCCGACGAGACCGCGCGGCTGATCGAGCGCACCTACGGGCGGCCCGCGCACGCGGTGTTCTGCGATGTCTCGCGCCGTGCCGACGTCGAGAGTCTGGCCCTGCACGCCGAGCTCATCTTCCACGGTCCGCCCACCCTGGTCATCAACAACGCCGGGGTCGGCATCGGCGGAAAGCCGGTGGGGCAGATCGGATTCGACGACTGGCAGTGGGCGCTGGGCATCAACCTGTGGGGCGTGGTGCACGGCTGTGAGATCTTCGCGCCACAGCTGCGCGCCGCCGGGCGCGGCGGCATCATCAACGTCGCCTCGGCGGCGGGTTTCGCGGCGGCCCCGGGCATGGCGGTCTACAACGTGTCCAAGGCCGGGGTGCTGTCACTGTCGGAGACCCTGGCCGCGGAGCTGTCCGGCAGCGGGGTCGCGGTGACCGTGCTGTGCCCCACCTTCGTGCAGACGAACGTGGTGCGGGACGGGCGCATCGGCACCGGGGCCTCGCGCCTGGCCGCCGAACTCATGCGCTGGACCGGCTTCTCGCCCGAACGCGTCGCCCGCACCACCCTGGACTCGCACGATCACGGCCGGCTCTACGTGCTGCCCCAGCTCGACGCGCATGCGGTGTGGCTGCTCAAGCGGCACTTCCCGGCGCTCTACGCGCAGGGGCTCGGGGTGCTCAATCGAGTACTGCCCCAGCATGATTCGCCCGCCCCGGCCACGACCGGGACTAGTACGGAAAAGACGGGAGTCTGACATGTCCTTCGACTTCGACAAGATGCTCGGCATGATCGAGGCCAAGCAGTGGGCGCTGGCCGACATCGACTGGGACGCACCGGGCGCCGAGCTCATCGCCCCGGACCTGCACGCCAAGCTCAAGCCCTTCATGGCCGATCTCATGTGGATCGAGAACGTCGGCGCGCGTGGGTTCGCGGCCATGGCGCAGAAGGCGCCCACCGAGACCCTCAAGCAGATCTACCGGTACTTCCACGCCGAGGAACAGCGGCACGCCAACGCCGAACTGGCGCTCATGCGGCGCTGGGGGATGCTCGACGGGGACGAGATCCCGGAGCCGAACATCAACGTGAAGCTGGTGATCGACTTCCTGGACAAGCACGCCGACGACATGTCGCTCTCGTTCCTGGGCACCGTCATCCCCATGCTCGAGGTGGCGCTGGACGGCGCGCTCATCAAGTTCATCACCGACGAGATCGAGGACCCGGTCGCGCAGGAGGTGTTCAAGCGGATCAACAACGACGAATCCCGGCATCTGGCCACCGATTACGCGGTCATGGAGCTGCTCGGGCACGCCACCGCGCGCAAGCTCGCCGCCGAACTGGTCGGCGGCTGGGTGAAGCCGTCGTTCCTCATCGGAGTGCTCAGCTACGTGCCGCTGCTGAACAAGATGCGCGACACCATCGTCGAGATGGGCGTGGACGAGGAGAAGCTCTACGCGGCCATGCGCAAGTTCAAGGCGGTGGGTGAGCGGACCCCGATCGCGAACCGGGTGCCGATGTACCGGATCGTCAAGATGCACAGCGGCTGGGTGATCAATCGCGATCATCCCTACCACCTGTTCGCCGACGCTATGGTCAAGGTGACCGCGCGGATTCCCGAACGCTTCCTGGGCGCGGCGCCGAGCTGGTCCAAGGAACTCACGTACGAGCCGGTCGCGTGAGCGCCATGAACAAGCCGCTGGACGTGGCCGTCATCGGCGCTGGATTCGCCGGTATCGGCGCGGCGATCCGGTTGCGGCAGAAGGGCATCACCGACTTCGCGATCTTCGAGCGCGATACCCGGGTCGGCGGGACCTGGCGGGACAACACCTATCCGGGCGCGGCCTGCGACATCCCGTCGCGGCTGTACTCGTTCGGGTTCGCCCCGAATCCGGACTGGTCCCACACCTACTCCGGCAGCGGCGAGATCCTGGGCTACATCGAGTCCATGGTGGAGAAGTTCGGGATTCGCCCCTACATTCGCTTCGGGCACACCGTGACCGGGATGGTGTTCGACGAGACCAGCGGTCTGTGGGACATCTCCTTCGGCGCCGGTCGGCGAAAGGTGAAGGCGCGCACGGTCATCGTCGCGTCGGGACCGCTGTCCAACGCCAGCTTCCCGAAGATGCCGGGCATCGACAGCTACACCGGGCACAAGATCCACAGTGCCCGCTGGGATCACGACTACGACTTCGCCGGTAAGAAGGTGGCGGTGATCGGCACCGGCGCGAGCGCGGTGCAGATCATTCCGGAGCTGGTGAACACGGCCGCCTCGGTCAAGGTGTTCCAGCGGACCCCGGGCTGGGTGCTGCCCCGGGTGAACCGGCGCACGAACGCGGTGACCAAGCAGCTGTACCGGCAGGCGCCGCTGACCCAGAAGCTGGCGCGCGACGCGTGGTTCTGGGGCCACGAGTCGGTGGCCCTGGGCGTCGTGTGGACCTCGCCGCTGACGCGCGTGGTGGAGTCGGTCGCACTGGCGCACTTGCGATCCCAGGTTCGGGACCCGTGGCTCCGGCGGCAGCTCACCCCGGACTTCCGGGCCGGATGCAAGCGGCTGCTGATCAGCAACGACTACTACCCGGCGCTGCAGCGCGAGAACTGCAAGCTCATCACCTGGCCCATCGCGCAGCTGTCGCCGAACGGCATCCGCACCGCCGAGGGCATCGAGCATCAGGCCGACTGCATCGTGTTCGCGACGGGCTTCGATGTGTCCAAAGCCGGTGCGCCCATTCCCATCACGGGGCGGGACGGGCGGGTGCTCGGTGAGGAGTGGAGCCGGGGCGCGTACGCGTACAAGAGCGTCACCGTCGCCGGCTACCCGAATCTGTTCCTGACCTTCGGGCCGAACTCGGGGCCGGGGCACAATTCGGCGCTGGTCTACATGGAAGCCCAGATCGAGTACCTGACCGACGCGATCGCGCTGCTGCTGAAGCGGGATCTGCGGATGCTCGAGGTGCGCCGCGATCGGCAGGACCGCTACAACGCCCGCATCCAGGCGCGCCTCGGGGCCACCACCTGGAACTCGGGCTGCCGCAGCTGGTACCTCACCGAGGACGGTTTCAACTCGACCATGTTCCCCGGCTTCGGCACGCAGTTCGTGCGGCAACTCGCCCGGGTGGAGCCGGACGACTTCCTGCTCACCCCGCGGGACGCGGCCCGGGTCACGGGTGCCGACCACGGAATTCCCGTCTCGCTCGGCTAATGTCGTCACCGGGGGTGCCGCCCGTCTCCGCGATGCTCACGCGTCCCGGGGCGTGGGCGGCGGCCCCGGTCGACCGGCAACCGCGCGACAGGGAGGGCGAGCACAGGATGGCGGAGTACCGCATCGACGATCTCGCCCAGGCCGCGGGGATGACCACCCGCAACGTGCGCGCGTATCAGGAACGCGGCCTGCTGCCCACGCCGACGCGGCGCAGCGGGCGCGCGCTGATCTACGACGACTCGCACCTGGGGCGGCTGCGCATCATCGACGCGCTGCTGCAGCGCGGCTTCACCTCCGCGCACATCGCGGACTTCATCACCAGCTGGGAGACCGGCAAGGATCTCACCGAGGTGCTCGGGCTGCAACAGGCCGTCACCGCGACCTGGGGCAAATCCGAAGCGCCGCTGGAGGTTCCGCGCGAGCTGGTGGATACGTTCCTCGGTGATGCGGAGTCGGCCCCGGTGACCGGGGCGGAGCTCGAGCGGCTGGAGGACCTGGGCCTGATCCGCTCACACGCGGACATCGTCGAATTCACCCAGCCCGAACTGCTCGCGACCTTCGCCGCGTTGCACGGATACGGCTACGGTCTCGACGGCCTCATCGACGTGTACGCCGCGGTCGGGCAGCGGGTGGACGACATCGCCCGGCTCATGGTGACCGCCGCGAAAGATCAGATCATCACCGACCACGGCCCGGGCTGGCTCCCGGACACCGACGCCGAAACCGCGGCGCTCACGAAGATGCTCAATCACTTGCGCGAACTCGGTGTCACCGCGGTCCAGAACACCCTCGCCCAGGCGTTGGACCGGGTGCTGCAGAACGAGCTCGGCTCCTACCTGGAGACGGCCGCCGAGCAGCGCGGCGCGGCAAAACAAGCCAAGCCCTGACCGGTCGTCGCGCTACCCGCGCCCCCGTACCGCCGCGCTTTCGCGCCCAGCTCCCTCCGCGCCGCCGGTGCCATCTGTGCCGCTCGGCTACCACTCGGCGCGAGCCTCCGAACACGCTCCGCGGCAGCCGGGCTCCAGCGACGCTCTCGACCGGTTCGAGCCGTGTCCGCATGGGTCGCCGCGTTCACTTTTTCCGTACCGCCGTGGTGTCCACCAGCGGGATCGGTGGTGTCCGGGGAGCGACGCGGTGCGGCCGGACGTTTAGCTTGGCGAAGGGGTTGCTACCGTGACGCGGTGACCCGAGCCACTGACGCGACCCAGACCGAAGCCCCGGCGGACGACGCCGTGCGGGCGTACTTCCTGCCGCTCGGCGCGGTCTCGGACGGTTACGACCGCCTGCTCGCGACCGAGTCGACCACCAGCGTGTGGGCCTCGACCATGCAGCACGGCGCGCCGCCCTCGGCGCTGCTCGCGCGGGCGGTCGAGCTGTGCGAGCCCCGGGCGGACGCGCGCATCGCGCGGCTGACCATGGAGATCCTGGGTCCGATCCCGGTCGCGGAGATCGACGTCCGGGCCTGGATCGAGCGGCCGGGCCGTCGCGTGGAACTGGTCGCGGCCGAACTCGCGTCGATCCAGCCCGACGGGTCGCGCCGCGTGGTCGCCACCGCGCGGGCCTGGCGCATCGGCACGAGCGACACCGAAGCGGTCGCCTGGTCCGGCGACCGCGCCCTGCCGCCCGTGCCCGAACTCGACGCCATCGACTGGGAGTTCCCGCCGAGCTGGGATGTCGGCTACGTCAAGACCGTGGACATGCGCCCGGTCCCGGACTCCGGCGGCGCGCGCCGGGTGTGGGTGCGCCCGCGCGGCGTCGTCGTGGAGGGTGAGGAGATCAGCCCCCTTGTGCGGGTGTTCTCGGTCGCCGACGTCGCCAACGGCGTTGGGGCCCGGCTGGATCCGGCGCAGTACACGTTCCTGAACACCGACCTGACCGTCGATCTCTACCGGCTGCCGGTCGGTGAGTGGATCGGCCTGGCGGTCGAGACCTCCATCGGCCCGGACGGTGTCGGCATGTGTGCCACCGAGCTGTACGACGAGCGCGGCCCGATCGGCCGGGTGCTGCAGATTCTCGAGGTCCGCGCCCGCGGCTGATCCTCCGGCGGTACGTGCTGCGCTACCGCCGATGTCCCTGCGGGGGTGTGTGTCCGGAGTGTCGTCCATAGGTGGTGGCGGTGGTCCACCACATCCCGGCTCGACATCCGGCCACACCCACGGTGACAAGGCTGAGCATCCAGAGCGCGAGCACAGTCTCACCGCTCGAATTCGACGACGACATCGTGCACGAGCACGGCGAAAATGGCGGTGTCCCAGGGATCGGCGTCGGCCCCGTCGAGGATCGCGTCCAGCAGTGGCGCGTACACCAGGTTGCCCTGCCCGTGATACCCCGCCGCTCGCGCGCTGGCCAGCACGGCCTGAATCACCAAGGCGTACATGCCCGCTCGCGAGGCGGCGATGACGCTACCGTCGCTCTCGATCCGCCGCAGCAGTTTCTCGGTGCACTCGATGACTTCGGTGAGCGCGCGGATCTCGATGTCGCGCAGTGCGCCGAAGTCCCGGATGGGGGTGGAGTCGGAAAGATCGAACATGGTGGGACCTCCCGTGTTTCGGGTGGTGAGGGGGGTGGATGGGTGCGTGGGGACAAGCACAGCAGCCGGTTGTGGATCGAATTGTGAATTCTGAATATTCAGATCAGTTCATGCAAAACGCCATGATGCGACTCGGATTGGCGGAGGATTGTTAGGCACATTTCGATCGATCGATTATTCGGATTCGAGGTGCCAGCCATGCCGGAGCTTGATGAAGGTTTGTCGTCCACCCTGCTGCGTCGTCAGTTGGGTCGGTTCCTGCGAGAGGCTCGGGAGGGGACCGGCCTGTCAATCGTGAACGCGGCCAAGGAAGTTCAACTGAGTTTCAACGCGTTGCAACGTTTGGAGACCGGCCGGACGGCGAACCCGCGCCGGCAGGATGTCCGTGAGCTGTGCTCGCTATACGACGTCGACGCCGAGGAGACCGAACGTGCCGTCGGCCTGGCTTCGCGTGCCGCCGCGACAAGGGGCGAGAACGATGTGACCGCGATGGGCGGCCTTTTCTCGGACGCCTTCAACATGTATGTGGCGATGGAGCGCTCGGCTCGGCAGTTGCTCTCCTACCAGGAGCTGATCCCCGGCCTGCTGCAGACCGCAGAGTACGCACGGGCGATGACTCGTGCGTTCTTCGTCAACGGCACACACGAGGACATCGAGCGGCGCGTCCGAATCCGGCTCGATCGCCAGGTGCTGATCACCCGCAAAACGCGCCCGCTCGAGTTGGACGTGCTACTCCACGAGTCGGCGTTGCACCGCAGGGTCGGTGGCTCCGAGGTGATGGCCAACCAACTTCGGGAACTCGCCGAGGTCAGCAAACGCCCGAATGTCCGTGTCCGCGTACACCCGTTCTCGGCCGGATCGGTCTGGGGATTGCCCGCATTCCCGTTCGTACTGCTCGACTTCGGCACCGACGCCAGGGGCAAGCCCATCGAACCGCCCATCGTCTACCTCGACGGCGCGATGAGCAGCGATCTCTACATAGAGAAGCGCGAGGTAGTAGCGCGTTACCATGAGTTCGCCGATGCCCTGCGTCGCGACGCACTGGACGAGGCGACAACGCGAGACGTATTGCGCCAGGCTGCAAGGAGATTCGACAGTGAACGCTGATTCGGCAGCGCCGCGGTGGTTCAAGAGCAGCTACAGCGAGACCAGCGGCCAATGCGTGGAGGTAGCCTTCCTCGCCGCCGACGCGGTCGGCGTCCGCGACTCGAAGAACCCGTCGGCCGGCGCGCTCGTCTTCAGCTCCAAACAGTGGGCAGTCTTTACCTCGGCCCTCGGCAACGGCGGATTCGCCCCCTCCGAATAGCCCGAACGATCGAACTCACTGGCGGAAGATCATCCGGCCGGTTCGGCCAGCGCGATCGGCGGCAGTTGCGGACGTTCTCGCGCATGTGGGTGCGGATGGTTCTCTTTGGCATCGGATGGGCGGCGCCCCTCGCAGCGGCGAATTATCGTGCACTATCGCCGGGGATCTGGCGGAAACCGCCACTGAAGGGCCGATAGTGCACGATAAGTAGGGAGTCGCGCTGAATTCGGCGTGTCAGTGCGTTAGCTGCTGCTGAACCGGCGTGGCCGGTTGATCTTTCGCTCGCAGGACCACGTGCGAGGTGGAAGAGGCTGCCGGTGTGCGCTTTGACGGTGGCGGCGGTGATACGCATCCGGGCCGCGATATTCGGGTTGCCCAGCCCCTCCGCGATGGCTCGTGCGGGTGCGTCTCCGGCAGCGAACGACCGATACGGCCTGATATCGATTGAACTGCAGTTTGTGCGTATCGTCCCGGCGTCGTCGGTCGATTTCTAGGGACGCTGCCCGATGATCGAGTTCACCGCGACGCCGATGTGGTGAACGTTGGCGCGGTCCTGGTCGATCGGCGTGCTTTCCTGCTCGGACGCGGGTCCGCTCTGGATGTTGATGATCGATCGGCCGTTTCGGTCATTGTCGACCGAGACGACGATGGTTGAGCCGTGACTGGTGAGGCTGGTTCCGGTGAGGGCGGTGCATCGGAGGCTCTTCCAATCGATGTCCGGCGTGCGAGTGGGAAGGTGCTCCAGTGCGCGCAGGGCCGCCGAGAACACTCGATGTGGCGCGGAATCCACTGGGAATCGCGCGACTTGCGCGCCCCGGACAGGGAAGATGTCGAACTCGTGGACCGTGCTGTTGCTCGAAGCCTTCAGCCGGCGGACAAACACCCAGGTTGTTCCGGCCACCACTGCCGCTAACAGACCGAAGCCCACCGCGACCGAGCCACTCGCACCGAGAATCGACACAATGAGCCACACCGCCACCGCGGCGCCGGACACGATCGGAATGAACGAGGTCGCGCTTGGTTCCACGAAATGGCTGTCTCGAGTTCGAGTCGAGGTCTGCGAGCGACCCAAGCCCCGCTGTTCCGGCTGACTCGATATCTGGGTCTGGTTGCGTGCGCGGCGAACAAGGACCGTGGCGATGACGGCCATGCCCAGAACGAACCCGGTCCCCGCGATGCCCGCTGCCACTCCCATGCTCTGCCAGGCGTCCGAGGGGGTTCCCTCGCCGACCGCGACGGTTACACCGGTCGTGTAATCGGCTGTCAGCCTGTAGATTCCGCCTTGATCGGCGTGGAACGTGTATCCCGCGCGGCCTTCGACATCGTTGATGCCGTAGGACATCGTCGAGGTGACGCTCTGTAACCGGACGAGTTCGCCGTTGGGGTCGGTCAGGGTTACGGCGACGTCCTCGGCCGGCGGTCGTTCCCCCGCGCCCGCGTATTCGAAATGAATGGTGTAGTCGCGATCTGCGGCCAGCATGATTTGACCGGAGCCGGGTGTCTCGACGCGCTGGAACTGTCCGATCTTGTCGGGAAGTTGGACCAGAGCATTGATTCCGAAGATCGCGGCACCGATGATCCCTGCCACGATCGCGGCGATACCCGGAACGATCCACCACAGCGACGGCGTGGGTTGCGGAGGTCGAGACCAGGTCGGCTGCGGCTGTGGGTATCCCGGATAGCCCATGTCGAATCCTCTGTGGCGGTGCTGGACTCGGCCCAGCACGGCGTTCCCGGCTCGGTCGAGTAAACCCGAGTAGAACGGAGCACGCCTATTTCGTGTCAATACACAACACTACAATGCGACTCCGACAGACGGTGCGGCGTTCGGGAGCGCCGCCCAGCGATTCGTTCGACCGCGACAAGCTCCGGCTTTCGAGAGACGGTGTCGGTCTGCGCGCTATCGGGATTCAGTCGGTGCCACAAGCAGACTCGGATGGTAGTGCTGCATTTCGATGAGGATGGCCTCGACCGAGTAGGGGTGAAGTCTTTCCGGGGATAGAAGTATTGCCCTATGGCCCCGAGCATTCGACGCCGTCGCTTGGAGCACAGGTCCGTCCAACGGCATTGCCGGCTCCCACGGCGCCCGCTCGTTGAGGATGATCTCGACCGTGTAGGAAGGTCCGATCCTGCGTAACCGGACCGCGGCTACCCGGTGCCAGAGAATCTTGTCCATCTCCGGAATCAGGACGCCTTCTCGATCGAGGACGAGTTCGGGCTTGTTTCGAATCAACGCTGCCCACGAAACCGCAGTGGCTCCCAGAGAAAGCACGAGCATGCCTCCGCCGTACATGATTCGCTGCGGCAGGCCCATCTCCTCGACCAAGATAAAGAGAACGGCCATCACAACAAACACCGGGGAAAGTGCGGCGAACATGATCTGCACAGCGCGCGAACCCGGATAGATCGTCTGTTCGCTCATCGATTCCCCAACACCCAGATCTCTACCCGCGCCCGCCGTGACCTCAGCACGCCCTCGGCCGCAGGATTGCTCCGAACTCGACCCGTCACATCACCGCCCCACGGCTGGCCGTCATGCCGATCCTCCCCGACCCGGGCTCCGAACTCAACTCCCGCCGAACCGCACCCGAGCGAGCCGGCGAGCAGATCTGGAGACGTCCCATCGCATGCGAATCTTCCGGTTCAATGCTGTTGTAGGTCAGCTTGGTTCATCAATTTGGGGTCGAGTCCCGATGTCGCGCACGGCAACGCCGATGCGGTAGACGTTGGCGCGGTCTCTGCCCGGGGAGGAGGGGCGGGACGGACCTGGTGGGCCGCTTTGGATGTCGATAACCGATCCACCGTTGCCATCGTCCTCGACCGAGACGTGGATGGCTTCACCGTAGCCGCTCAGACCGTATCCGGTCAGTGCCGTGCATCGCCTGTTTTTCCAATCGATCTCGACCGCGCGGGGCGGGATTTCCTCCAATGCGCGCATCGCGGCAGAGAACACTCGAGCCGGTGGTTTCGATACCGGGAAACGCGCGAACTGAGAGTCGTGGACGGGAAGGATGTCGAACCCGCGGATCTCCCGGCTGTCGAGGTGCTCGGGGCGACGAATCAGGAGCCAGATGCCGCCGACCACGATGGCGGCCGCCACCGCGTATCCACCGGCGACCAGGTTGCTTTCGCCGAGAATGACCGCCACCGCACCCGCCAGGAGTGCGATACCGCTGATCACTCGGATGAATGTGTCGATAGGTACTCCCACCAGCGGCCTTTCAGTCCAACAGGATTCGAGATGATCAATGCTCGATGGAGAATCTGACGCCGGGCAGCCTCGGAGCATTCCGCCGACCACGTGATCGCCGACGAAGAAACATCATCGGCGGTGTCGCTAACCGGCCCAGAACCCGATGAGATCCTTTTTCTCGGTGACGGATCGGCGGAACCACGTGGCGAGAGGACCCGCATAGCCGCCGTGGTCGTCGGGGCCGGCGGCGTTGGCTTCCCATTCGGGTAGCAGTTCGGCGCAGCTTTCCTTGCCGATAGAGCCCCAGCCGCACGAGTCGGTGAAGGGAAACAGGTCGCCATCCATGTCGCTGGCCAGGCTGAGGATCTCCTCGGGAAGTCGCTTGTAGCCGAACCAGAAATTGACGTCACCGATGTAGGGGCCGAGATCCTCGCAGACCAGTTCCAGCGCGGAGATGTAGCTATCGGCGTGGTTCTCTTCGAACGGCCCGCCGGCGAAGATCGCCTGGAGTGCCTGCGGATGCTGCGCGTCCTCGCAGCGGTAGCACTCCTCGCACTCGGCGCCTTCGCAGTCCGCGGCATCGCACGGCTCGCAACAGCCTTCGCCGGGATCATGGTTCGGCAGTTCGGCCAGCAGTCGCTCGAGAAACTCCTCGTCCTTGGACCCGATAACGGCCTCGATCTCCGCGAGATCGACCAGATACACGTGCAAGATATGTGACACGCTCGAATTCTATTCAGCCCCAATGACATCTGGGCCTGGTTGAGTTGACCGCCCAGGGTTCGGCTTGAGGAATGAGGGCCGCCTTCGGGTGCGTTTCAAGGACTACCTCGTAACGGCATTCGTGTCGGCAGATCGTTGTCTAACAATCTGATCGGCCTTCCAGATAGCCGGGTAGCCACCTTCGGGGAGGAAGAGGCTGCCCGACATGCCATGTAGGCACGTTTCACTGTTCCGCGTCGCGGACCAGCAGCGCGATCTGTACCCGATTGGTGACTCCCAGCTTCGTGAACAGGTTGCCGGTGTGCGCCTTGACCGTGGCGACGGTGACACGCATCCGGGCCGCGACCTCCGGGTTGCCCAGCCCGTCCGCGATGGCTCGTGCGGTCTCGAGCTCGCGTTCGGACAGGGCGGACAGGCGTTTTCGTGCGGCAGCGCGGGAACCGGCGCGGGACTCGGCGGAACCCGGGCCGGTTGCCGCGGCGATCACACGTGCGGTGACCGTGGGGGACAGCACCGGGTCGCCGGCCGCGACGGTGCGTACCGCGTCGGCTATTCGAGCGGGCGGGGTGTCCTTGAGGACGAAGCCGAGGGCGCCGGCGCGCAGCGCGCCGAGTACCAACTCGTCGGAGTCGAAGGTGGTCAGCATCAGGATCGCCGGTGCGGAGGGGACGGTGCGCAGGTACCGCGTGGTGTCGACGCCGTCGCGGCCAGGCATTCGCACATCCATCAGTACTACGTCGGGACGGTGTTCGGTGACCGCCTCGATCGCGGCGTCCCCGTCGGAGGCCTCGGCGACAACGGTGAGGTCTGGTTCGCCGTCGATCACCAGGCGCAGGGCCATTCGGACCAGCTGGTCGTCGTCGACGATGATCACGCGCACCGGGGCCTGTTCACTGTGCACTCATGCTCTTTTCTCGCGGTCGTGCTCCGGCCAGGGAAGGTGCGCGGTAAGAACGTACCCGTCGTCGGGAGTGCGGTGATGGTCGAGTCTGCCACCGGCCAGGGAGATCCGTTCGGCTAGGCCCAGCAGACCGAAACCCGAAGCCGGGGGCCGGGGGACAGGTGCGGCGGCCGCCGAGTTGCGGACGCTGACGTGCAATTCCCGGCCGGGCGTGCCGGCCACGGTGATGTGCACCGCCGCGGACGGCGCGTGCTTCGCGGCGTTGGTCAGTCCCTCCTGAACCACCCGATAGCCGGTCCGCCCAAGGGTTTCGGGCGGAGCAGCCGTCACCGTGCTGGCGAGCGTTATGTCCAAACCTGACGAGCGAGCGTCCGCCACCAGATCAGGGATCCGGTCCAGTGTGGGTTGCGGGGGTTCGGGGCGGTCGGTGTCGGCGCGAAGAACGCCGAGCACGTCCCGAAGTTCTTCCAGCGCTTGGCGAGAGCCGTCGGCGATCCCGCGGATCAGCGTGCGTTTGTCCGTGTCCGCGAGGTCGTCGCGGTGTTCCAGGACCCCGGCCTGCATGGCCACCAGCGAGATTCGGTGCGCGAGTACATCGTGCATTTCCCGGGCGATGCGGTTGCGTTCGGTGGCCTGTGCCTGCGCTGTACGGGCGGCCTGTTCGCGTTCCGCGCTGTCGGCGCGGTCCCGCAGCGATCGCAGTTCCGAGCGCCGGGCGTCGATGGCCACCCCGGTTGCCACCGCGATCCCCGCGCTCGCCACCGGAAGCGCGAGTGACAGCCAGATCGGGGCCGGTGGCGTGTCGAGGGGGTAGAGGTGCTCGCTGAACTGCGCCGCCGCCACATACGCCGCCACGACCACCCCGATCTCGATCGGACGGCGGCGAGTAGCGAGCGAGCACAGGGCAAGCAGCGCCGCACCGGTGGCCAATGCCGATGCGGCCGAAGCGATCACGACCACCAGGGCGACGGTGAACGGAAAGCGCCGTCGCCACAGCAGTGCCGTCAAGCAGCCGAGGGCGATCAGCGGATCACCGGTGATGAACCAGGAGCAGGTATCAGCCGCACAACCCACCGGCAGCGCCGTGGCGACGGAGAACCAGAAGACCGTGCCGAGTATCGCGGCCGCCGCCAGCCGCCAGGTCTGCTGCCATGCCCCGAGCCGAGGAGCGCCGACGGTGTCCATCGGGCCATTATCGCGACACCCACCCGCCGGAAGCAGCAGCCCAGCGGCCGATGCGCGATGCGACTCGGGTCGGACAGCCGCCTCGACTTTCGTCGAACACGAGGCCCCTCGCCGGAGCGATGTGCGGGCCGAGCGAGCGCGAAAGACTTGCCGTATGAGTCGACAACAGTTTCGAAATCTGAGCCTGCTGGCCGTACTCGGGCTCGCCGCGGCGCTGGTCGGGGCCTTCGTCGTGACCGCCCGGCCGACCGAAGACCCCGTGACGCAGGTGCGGTGGGGCGCTTGTCCGGAGGGCGTCGAGGATCCCGCGTCCGGGCCCGCCCGATTGCAGTGCGCGACTGTGCCGGTACCCCTGAACTACAGCGAACCCGACGGCGAGCGGATCGAGATCATGATCTCTCGGCTGGCGAGCGGGAATCCCGGCAAGCGGCGCGGGGTGTTGTTGCTCAACCCCGGTGGCCCGGGCGGCTCGGGACTGGATCAGCCCGCGTTCCTGGCCGCGCAGGGACTGCCCGCCGACGTGCTGGACAGCTACGACGTGATCGGCATGGATACCCGTGGTGTAGGACGTTCGGCGGCGGTGAGCTGCGGATTCACCGATGACCAAACGTATTTCGGCAACATCCCGCCGTATGCGGCGAACGACGCTGCGGTCACCGAGCGGGCCGCGGTCGCGCAGGGCGTCGCCGAACAGTGCGCGGCCAATGATCACGAGGGCCGGTTGCGGTACATATCGACGGCGAACATGGCCCGCGATCTGGACCGGATCCGGGCGGCGCTGGGTGAGGAGAAAGCCAGCTTCCTCGGCTATTCCTACGGGACCGCGCTGGGCGCCGCCTACGCCTCGATGTTCCCGGAACGGGCCGACCGCATCGTCCTCGACAGCAATATCGGCAACACCTACCTCGACCACGACGGGATGCGCCTGTACGGCCTCGGAATGGAGGAGACGTTCCCCGACTTCGCCGCGTGGGCCGCCGCGCGCCACGACACCTACGGTCTGGGCCGCACCCCCGAGGAAGTGCGGGCGACGTATCTCACCCTCGCCGGGCGGCTCGACGCGAACCCGATGGATGGGTTGGACGGCAGCCTCTTTCGGTTCGGAGCCTTCTTCACGCTCTATCGCTCGACGTTGTACGCGCCGACGGCCGAGAGCTGGAAAACACTGCTGGAAACCGGACGTCCGGGCCCCGAGGGTGGCCGCCCGCCCGGTACCGGAGCACCCGCGCCGACCGATAACGCCTGGACGGTCTTTCTCGCGGTCACCTGCAACGATGTCGAGTGGCCGGAGGATGTCCGGACCTACCACCGTGCCGTCGCCGAGGACCGGGAACGCTACCCGCTCTACGGCGCCGCCGCCGCGAACGTGATGCCCTGCGCCTACTGGAAGCTAGGCCCGTCCGAGCCGCCGGTACGGATCGACAACACCGGCCCGGCCGACGTACTGATCGTGCAGAACCGCCACGACCCGGTCACCCCGCTCCGCGGCGGCGAGCTGCTCGACGAAAAGTTCGGTGAGCGTTCACGTTTGGTCACCGTCGACGGCAGCGGGCACGGGGCATACGTTCTCGGCGAGAACCGCTGTGCGACCGAGGTTGTCACCGGGTACCTGGTGGAGGGCGCGATGCCGGAGGACGATCTGACGTGTCAGGCGGGCTAATGCCGGTGCCGACCCAGCATGGTTCCGGACGGTGGTCGCCGGCGCGGTCCCTGCCGTCCCGGGGCCGCTCGTCGGCTCGCACAGTCACCTGTTGCGAGCGATCGATCGCGCTTCACCGCAGCTGTTCACCGAGAACGGGTCTGTCGTGGTGCGGCCGTGGACCTCGAACCGTCACGGACGCCAGGCCTTCCACGGTTCCGCGCTTACCGCCTCGGTCAGCGCGGTATGCGGCAGTAGCGGATGGCCACCGGTGGCGTGGACTGAACCCTCCTCGTCGTAATTCGCCTGTGGCGGGTACGGAGGATCGTCTGGAGTTTCGCCTTCGAAGATGAACCGATATGCGCGGCCGAGGAAGTCATACAACAGTTCGTCGGAATCGATCGACACACCGGTCAACTGCTCGTAGTCATCGGCAGACATCCATCGTGACTGCAAGAGTTCTGCGAACTGGGTCCTGAGTTTCGCCGGAAAGTCCGGATTCAGTTCCAAGAACCGCGGGACCTTCAGTTGATCTCGTGCGAACTCGGACCAGTCGTAGAAGATCTCGTAGTTCATCGCACCCAGGATGTACTCCAACTCCTTCTCCACACCAGCAGCTTAGGTCTCCACTCGGCAACCTGAGCACTCGACAACACACCAAACTCGGCATGTGCGGGTGTTTATCGGGACGATCGACTCGGGAGACGCAACGGCTGGGGCATCGCTGCGCAGTGCAGCTTTCCGCGCGTCCGAACTCGTTGTGATTAGCATCGGCGTTCATGTCCGAGCATGAACATGTCCTCGACTGGCTACAGAGCTGGTACGCCGCGCAGTGCGACGGCGACTGGGAACACGGATGGGGTGTGCGGATCGAGACGCTCGACAACCCCGGCTGGCTCGTCGAGATCAACCTCGAGCAAACAGATCTGGAAGATCAGAAATATCCTCGACAACAGATCGACCGGAGCGAGCACGATTGGGTTCATGCGTGGACCGCTGGGCAGACTTTCCGCCTGGCCTGCGGTCCGCGCAACCTGACCGAGGCGCTCGCTCTGTTTCGCGTCTGGGCATCGACGCGAGACTGAACAGCGCGGTGTCTGTGCCGATCAGCGCCGAACCCTTCAGCGATGGTGCGTTCGGAAGCGCCGGCGGCCAACCGGGTCGAGGTGTCGAGAGTCCTGCGTCACTGCCTGACCATGGCGAACCCGGATCTCGCGACCTCGAGGCCACCGATGATCGCCACCACCACGCCCACCTTGTGCAACGAGATCACCGGTGTCTCGATATCGCGGGCGAACAACCACAGCGCCAGGCCGACGGCTAGCACCGCGACGCCGATCAGGATCGAAATGACGTGGTTGCGCATGCTTCTCCTTCGAATACAGGTTTCGCACAGCCCCGCGGCTGTCATTTGCTAACACGACTGTACTACCATAACGCAGGTGCCCAAACTCATCGACCATGCGCAGCGACAGCAGGAGATTGCCGAGGCGGTCTGGCGGGTGATCCAGCGCGACGGTGTGAGCGCGGTATCGGTCCGGGATGTGGCCGCGGAGGCCGGGATTTCGGCCGGATCCCTGCGGCACGTGTTCGCCAGTAAGGCGGAACTGCTGGCGTACTCGATGCGGCTGGTGCAGAAGCGAGTTCGCGAACGGGCCGAGGCGCATGCGGCGATCACCGACCCCTGGGAACGAGCTCTCGCGGTCATCGCCGAGTTTCTGCCGCTCGACGCCAATCGGCGCTGCGAGATAGATGTCAATCTCGCACTTGTCGCCGAGAGTCCGGCACACCCCCTACTGAAAGACATTGCGCTGGACGCCTACCGGGAACTGCGCGCGGGTTGCGTGACGGTGCTGACCCGGCTGGCCGATCGTGGACTGATCAGGCCAGCACTCGACCTCGACGCCGAAGCGATCCGGCTGCACGCACTGATCGACGGTGTAGCCCTGCACGCACTGATCGGGGATGCCGACGCTGCGCACACGGCAGAGGGCGTCATTGCTCATCATCTGCGGACCCTCGCCTGAAACCCGGGAGAAGGGGAGTATCCGCATGAAATCGGCCGTCACCGGTGGGCGCGGTTACGCGTCGGACCATGACTTGCGGCCAGTCCGTCCATCCTGCTTGCCAAGTGCAGTCCGGCACCACCACAACGGGTTACGCCTCTGTGAGAGGCTTCGGCGCGTACGGGGTGGGGAAGGCGTGATTGTCGTCTACCTGGACGGGCCTGCCCAACTGCGGGAACGCCCGCTGGCCGCAGTCGGCGCGTTCGCAGACCTTGCAGCCCGCGCCGATGGGGACCGCCGAGCGGGGATCGTCGATCGGCAGGCTGTGGGAGTACACCAGTTTGTGGGCGTAGGCCAGGTCGCAGCCGAGGCCGATCGCGAACTCCCTTTTGGGTGAGAGGTATCCGGGGGTGTTCTCGTCGGTCGTGCGGGCCAGCCACAGGTAATTGCGGCCGTCGGGCATCTGCGCGATCTGGGTGCGGATCCGGCCGGGGGTCGAGAACGCCTCGTGTACCACCCACAGGGGGCAGCTGCCGCCTACCCGGGAGAAGTGGAAAGCTGTGGCGGACTGGCGTTTCGAGATGTTTCCCGCCCTGTCGGTGCGGACGAAGAAGAACGGCACGCCGCGCTCGCCGGGGCGTTGCAGGGTCGAGAGGCGGTGGCAGACGGTCTCGAAGCCGACCTCGAATTTCGATGACAGCAACTCGATGTCGTAGCGCAGGGATTCCGCCGCATCGCGGAATTGCCTGTACGGCAAGATCAAGGCACCGGCGAAATAGTTCGCCAAACCGATCCGTAGAACGCCCTGTGAGCGTTCAGGGACCGACTCCGCCGCGTCTATGAGCGCGGACATCGTCGCGGATTGCGTGAGAAACGCCAGCTGCGTGGCCAATTGGAATGCGCGCTGGCCGGGGGAGAGCCGGCGGGCCAGTACCAGCAGGCGATCGTTCGGGTCGTAACTGCGCTTGGGGCCGGGCGCGTCCGGATCGTCCGTGCGGATCATGACCGCCACCCCGTGCTGTTCCCGCAGTATCCGCGTCAGTTGCAGATCCAGACCGCCGATCGTCAAACCGTTGCGCGCGAACAGCTCTTCGGCGGCGGCATCGAGTTCGGGTATGTGATTGCGCCGGTCGTAGAAGTAGTCCCGGACATCCTCGTAGGGTCGGGAAACCGTGGGATCGGTTGTCCCACCGTCTATTCCGGCCGACATCCGCTCGATCTGCTCGGTCGCCCCGCGCAGCCGGCGATGCAGCCCGACCAGCATGTGCGCGGCCGCCGGAACGCGAGCCACCAGGTCGTCGATCTCCGCCGTGGTGATCCCCGGACCGTCGGCGCCCTCGAGGCCCAGCGTCATCCCGGAGTCGTCGGCGAACACATCGTGCAGCGCGGCGATCAGCCGGGCATCGGTGTCGGCGGCGAAGAACCCCATGTCCAGATCGAAGGTGGAGTTGAGCCGCAGCAGCACCGGGACGGTCAGCGGGCGCTGGTCGTGCTCGAGCTGATTGATGTAGCTGACCGATAGCCCCAGGGTCTTGGCCATCGCGGACTGCGACAGGCCGCGCTGCTCCCGCAAAGTGCGCAACCGCCCGCCCGCATACATCTTCTGCATGTCGCCCAATCTAGCAACACGCACTTTTACAACTTTCACAGTTTCACAGCCCCGCTTCCGCAAAAATCGGCATTTGCGGGGTATTTCCGGCTTCTACGGCGCTGTGTAGCGTGCGAAAAGTACCGATGAATTCGATCCGAATCCGTTTCCAGGAGGTCCCGGCCCGTGAAGAACCATCTCGTCCGCACCCACCGCTCCGCGGAAGTCTTCCCGCGTGAGGAGCACCTGGCCTGGCGTATCGCCGAGGTCGCCGCGGATGCCGTGGAGGTTGCTCCGGAGACCGAGGAGATGATCGTCAACCGGATCATCGACAATGCCGCCGTGGCCGCCGCCTCGGTCACCCGCCGCCCGGTGGCCAACGCCAGCGCCCAGGCGCAGCGCCACGCCTACACCCCCGGCGCGACCGTCTTCGGCATCGAGGGCACCTTCTCCCCGGAGTGGGCCGCCTGGGCCAACGGCGTCGCGGTCCGCGAACTCGACTTCCACGACACCTTCCTGGCCGCGGAGTACTCGCACCCCGGCGACAACATCCCCTCGATCCTGGCCGTCGCGCAGCACACCGGCCGTAGCGGCCGCGACCTGATCCGCGGTCTCGCAACGGGTTACGAGATCCAGGTCGACCTGGTCAAGGGAATCTGCCTGCACGAGCACAAGATCGACCACGTCGCGCACCTCGGCCCCTCGGCCGCCGCCGGCATCGGCACCCTGCTCGGCCTGGACACCGAGGTCATCTACCAGGCCGTCGGCCAGGCGCTGCACACCACGACCGCCACCCGGCAGTCCCGCAAGGGCGAGATCTCCAGCTGGAAGGCGTACGCCCCGGCGTTCGCGGGCAAGATGGCCGTCGAGGCCGTGGACCGCGCGCTGCGCGGCGAGGGCGCGCCCTCGCCCATCTGGGAGGGTGAGGACGGCGTCATCGCGTGGCTGCTCGGCGGCCCGACCAAGGAATACACCGTGCCGCTGCCCGGCCCGGGCGAGGCCAAGCGCGGCATCCTGGACACCTACACCAAGGAGCACTCGGCCGAGTACCAGTCGCAGGCCCCGATCGACCTGGCGTTCCGCCTGCGGGAGCGGGTCGGCGACCTGAGCCAGATCGCTTCGATCGTGCTGCACACCAGCCACCACACGCACTACGTGATCGGCACCGGCTCCAACGACCCGCAGAAGTTCGACCCCAAGGCTTCTCGCGAGACCCTGGATCACTCGATCATGTACATCTTCGCGGTCGCGCTGCAGGACGGTGAGTGGCACCACGAGCGCTCCTACGCCCCCGAGCGCGCGCAGCGGCCCGACACCGTCGAGCTGTGGAACAAGATCTCCACCGCCGAGGACGCGGAGTGGACCCGCCGCTACCACTCGATCGACCCGAACGAGAAGGCCTTCGGCGCGCGCGCCGAGGTGACCCTCAAGAGCGGCGAGGTCATCGTGGACGAACTGGCGGTCGCCGACGCGCACCCGCTGGGCGCGCGGCCCTTCGCCCGCGACCAGTACATCGCCAAATTCCGCACCCTCGCCGAGGGCGTCATCGCCCCCGCAGAGCAGGACCGCTTCCTCGAAGTGGTCCAGCGCGCGGGCGAGCTGTCTGCCGCAGAGCTCTCCGAGCTGAACTTCGTCGTCTCGGCAGACGTGCTCGCCCGCGCGCCCCAGTCCCCGAAGGGTCTCTTCTGATGACCGGCCTCCTCGCCGCCCCCACCTCCGCCGCCGACAAGCGCGCGGCCTTCAAGGCCGGACTGACCTCGGGACGCATCCAGCGCTTCCCCGGAGCCTTCAATCCGTTGGTGGCCAAGCTGATTCAAGAGATCGGCTTCGAAGGCGTCTACGTCTCGGGCGCGGTGCTGTCGGCCGACCTGGGACTGCCCGACATCGGCCTCACCACCCTCACCGAGGTCGCCGGGCGCGGACAGCAGATCGCCCGGGTCACCGATCTGCCGGTGCTCATCGACGCCGACACCGGTTTCGGCGAGCCCATGAGTGCGGCCCGCACGGTCACCGTCATGGAGGACGCGGGAATCGCGGGACTGCACCTGGAGGACCAGGTCAATCCCAAGCGCTGTGGCCATCTCGACGGCAAGGCCGTGGTCCCGACCGAGGACATGGTCCGGCGGTTGAGCGCGGCCGTCGCCGCGCGCCGGGATCCGAACTTCGTGATCTGCGCGCGCACCGACGCGGCGGGAATCGAAGGCATCGACGCGGCGATAGACCGGGCCAAGGCCTACGCCGACGCCGGTGCGGACCTCATCTTCACCGAGGCGCTGCACACCCCGGCGGAATTCGAGAAGTTCCGGGCAGCGGTCTCGATTCCGCTGCTGGCCAACATGACCGAGTTCGGTAAATCCGAATTGCTCGCGGCCGAGGTTTTGGAATCGATCGGCTACAACGCGGTCATCTACCCGGTCACCACACTTCGCCTGGCCATGTTCGCGGCCGAGGCGGGACTGCGTGAGATCTATACGCAGGGAACACAAGCGGGGCTCCTGGACAAGATGCAGCATCGCAGCCGTCTGTACGAGCTCCTGCAGTACGAGCGCTACAACGAATTCGACACGGATATCTTCAATTTCACTCTGGGGAGGAACCAATGAGTGCCGTATCGCGGAGCGATTCTGTGGGGGGTGGTGGTCGGGCGACGGGTGGGCCGGAGACCGCGATTCAGGCCATATACAAAGGTCTCGCCGGCGTCGTCGTCGACACCACCTCGGTCTCCAAGGTGGTGCCGGAAACCAACTCGCTGACCTACCGCGGCTACGCGGTGCAGGATCTGGCGGCCAACTGCAGTTTCGAACAGGTCGCCTACCTGCTGTGGTACGGCGAACTGCCCAATGACGCCCAGCTGTCACAGTTCCTGCAGCAGGAACGCGCATCTCGGCGCGCGGACCGCTCGCTGCTGTCGCTCATCGCCAAGATGCCCGACAACTGCCACCCGATGGACGTGGTCCGCACCGCCATCAGCTGGCTCGGCGCGGAGGACCCCGAGGAGTGGGACAACTCACCGAAGGCCAACCGCGCCAAGGCTCTTCGCATGATGGCCGTGCTGCCCACCATCGTGGCCGCCGACCATCGCAAGCGGCACGGGCTCGAGCCCATCGCTCCGCACTCGCACCTGGGCTTCGCGGAGAACTTCCTGAACATGTGCTTCGGGAAGGTCCCGTCGCCGGAGCTGGTCAAGGCGTTCGAGGTCTCGCTGATCCTCTACGCCGAGCACAGCTTCAACGCCTCCACCTTCGCCGCCCGGGTGGTCACCTCCACCCTGTCGGACATCTACAGCGCGGTCACCGCCGCCATCGGAGCGCTCAAGGGCCCGCTGCACGGCGGCGCCAACGAGGCGGTCATGCACGACATGATCGAAATCGGCGATCCGGCGCTGGCCGAGGAGTGGATGCGGAACAAGCTGGCCAAGAAGGAAAAAGTCATGGGCTTCGGCCATCGGGTCTACAAGAACGGTGATTCGCGGGTTCCGACCATGAAGCAGGCCTTCCTGGACATCGCCGCCGCCACCGACGGCGCGAAGTGGGTCGAGATGTACGAGATCCTCGACAAGACCATGACCGAGGCCACCGGCATCAAGCCGAACCTCGACTTCCCCACGGGCCCGGCGTATTACCTGCTGGGCTTCGACATCGAGGTGTTCACGCCCATCTTCGTGATGAGCCGTATCACCGGCTGGACCGCGCACATCATCGAACAGGGTGAATCCAACGCGCTGATCCGTCCGCTGAGTGAATACGTCGGCGTGCCACAGCGTTCCGTCGTCGCCTGATATCGACGTCCGGAACCGGGACGGCCCGCGCACACCCGCGCGGGCCGTCCACCGTTTTGCCCTGCGACATAACGCATTCGAGACTCTCCGACTCATGAGGTAGATCCACGTATGTTCTCCAAAGTGCTGGTGGCCAATCGCGGCGAGATCGCCATTCGCGCGTTCCGGGCCGCGTACGAACTCGGCGCGAACACCGTCGCGGTCTTCCCGTACGAGGACCGCAATTCCCCGCACCGGCTCAAGGCCGACGAATCGTACGAGATCGGTGAGGTCGGGCACCCGGTCCGCGCGTACCTGTCGGTGGACGAGATCATCGCGGCGGCACGGCGTTCGGGCGCGGACGCGGTGTATCCCGGCTACGGCTTCCTGTCGGAGAACCCGGCGCTGGCCGCGGCGTGCGCGGCGGCGGGGATCACCTTCATCGGGCCGTCGGCGGAGATTCTGGAGTGGACCGGTAACAAGGCCACGGCCATCGCCGCGGCCAAGGCCGCCGGGCTGCCGGTGCTCGCCTCGTGTGCGCCGTCCGCGGATGTGGACGAGCTCGTGAAGGCGTCGGAGAGCATGGAGTTCCCGGTCTTCGTGAAGGCCGTGGCCGGCGGCGGCGGGCGCGGTATGCGCCGCGTGGAGGACGCCGTGCTGTTGCGCGAGGCCATCGAAGCCGCAGCGCGCGAAGCGGAGTCGGCGTTCGGCGACCCGACGGTGTTCCTGGAGCAGGCGGTGATCAATCCGCGCCATATCGAGGTACAGATTCTGGCCGACACCCACGGCAATGTCATTCACCTGTACGAGCGCGACTGCTCGCTGCAGCGCAGGCATCAGAAGGTGATCGAGCTCGCCCCCGCCCCGAACCTGGATCCTGAACTGCGCGATCGTATCTGCGCGGACGCGGTGGCGTTCGCGAAGCAGATCGGGTACAGCTGCGCGGGGACCGTGGAGTTCCTGCTGGACGAGCGCGGCAGGCACGTGTTCATCGAGATGAATCCGCGTATTCAGGTGGAGCACACGGTGACCGAGGAGATCACCGATGTGGATCTGGTGCAGTCGCAGATGCGGATCGCGGCGGGGGAGTCGCTGCAAGATCTGGGTTTGAGTCAGGAGTCGATCGTGATCCGGGGTGCGGCGTTGCAGTGCCGCATCACCACAGAGGATCCGGCCAACGGATTCCGCCCCGACACCGGCCGCATCACCGGGTATCGCTCACCGGGCGGCGCGGGCGTGCGCCTGGACGGCGGCGCGAACGTCGGCGCGGAAGTGGGCGCATACTTCGACTCCATGCTGGTCAAGCTCACCTGTCGCGGGCGCGACTTCCCTACGGCGGTGGCTCGAGCCCGCCGGGCCGTGACCGAGTTCCGCATCCGCGGCCTGGCCACCAATATCGGCTTCCTACAGGCTGTTCTGGACGACCCGGACTTCCGGGCCGGGCGGGTCACCACGTCGTTCATCGACGAGCGGCCCGAACTGCGCACCCGGCGCACCTCGGCCGATCGCGCGTCGAAGATCCTGGACTATCTGGCCGATGTCACGGTGAACAAGCCGCACGGCCCGCGCCCGACCAAGGTGTACCCACACGACAAACTGCCGGCCATCGATCTGGCCGTGCCGCCGCCGGCGGGCAGCCGCCAGCGCCTGCTGGAACTCGGGCCGGAGGGGTTCGCGCGGGCACTGCGCGAGCAGAAGGCTCTCGCCGTCACCGACACGACGTTCCGCGACGCGCATCAGTCGCTGCTCGCCACCCGCGTGCGCACCAGTGGTCTACTGGCCGTCGCCGGGCACGTGGCGCGCATGACGCCGGAACTGCTGTCCATCGAATGCTGGGGCGGCGCAACCTATGACGTGGCGCTGCGGTTCCTGTACGAGGACCCGTGGGAGCGGTTGGCCGCGCTGCGCGA
>NZ_JBEXUS010000108.1:0-27232 GCF_040614455.1 Nocardia sp. NPDC005978 | reverse complement strand
CGATCGTGCGAGCGCGATCGGCTCGGGTCCGTCGCAATCGGCTGGGGCTCAGTCCAGTACGCGTTCGAGCGCGTCCACGGCCTCGTCCAGTTCCTCGACGGTGACCGTGAGCGGCGGGCGGAAGCGGATGCCCCGCTCCCCCGACCCCAGGATCAGCACCCGCTCCTGTTCTCGCATGCGCTCGACGACGGTGTCACGCAGCCGTCCCGATTCGAGGGTGATGGCGCACATGAGCCCGCGGCCGCGCGGTTCGGAGACCTCCGGATGCGCCGCGGCCAGGGCGGTGAGCCGGTCCAGCAGCTGCGGTCCCAGGAGGGCGGCGCGCTCCACCAGTCCTTCGCGGTCGATGACCTCGAAGACCCGCCGGGCCCGGACCATGTCGGCGAGGTTGCCGCCCCAGGTGGAGTTGAGCCGGGAGCTGACGCGGAACACGTTGTCCGGCACCTCGTCCACGCGGCCGCCGGCCATGATGCCGCAGACCTGCGTCTTCTTGCCGAAGGCCACCACGTCGGGCTCGACGCCCAATTGCTGGTAGGCCCACATGGTTCCGGTCAGTCCGACGCCGGTCTGGACCTCGTCCATGATGAACAGGGCGTCGTTGGCGTGACACAGTTCCTGGACCGCGCGCAGGAACTCGCCGCGCAGGTGCCGGTCGCCGCCTTCGCCCTGGATGGGCTCGGCGATGAAACACGCTATGTCGTGCGGGTTTTCGGCGAAGGCGCGGGCGATCTGGTCGAGGGCGCGCTGCTCGGCGGCCTCGATGTCGGGGTGGTCGGTTCCGACGTAGGGGGTGTCGATCCGCGGCCAGTCGAACTTCGGGAAGCGCGCGGTCTTGACCGGGTCGGTGTTGGTGAGCGAGAGCGTGTATCCGGTGCGGCCGTGGAAGGCGCCGGTCAGGTGCAGCACCTTGGTGCCGAGTTCCGGTGCGCGCCCGTGCATCTCGTTGTGCCGGGACTTCCAGTCGAAGGCCGCCTTGAGCGCGTTCTCCACCGCGAGGCCGCCGCCGTCTATGAAGAACAGGTGCGGGAGCCGGGGGTCGCCGAGGACGCGGGCGAAGGTGTCCACGAACCGTGCCATCTCCACGGTGTAGACGTCGGAGTTGCTGGGCTTGTTCAAGGCAGCGGCCGTGAGGTTGGCCAGGAACCGGCGGTCCCCGACCAGAGCCGGATGGTTCATGCCCAGCGCCGAGGAGGCGAAGAAGCCGAACATATCCAGGTATGCCGTGCCGTCGCGGGCGTCGACCAGTCGGCGGCCGCGCGATTTGCGCAGATCCAGGACCAGATCGAAGCCGTCCGCGAGGATGCTCGCGGACAGGATTTCATGCACCCGGGCGGGGGTGACCAGTGGCGTTTCGGCTACCGCCCCGAGCCGATCGAGTTCGAGGGTCACAGACCTAGCGTAAATGAATTTTTACGGTCTTGCCCGCAACTTCCGAAGTAATTACGGAAGAGACCTACTTGTCATAGAATGTCTGCAGAATGATGGTGCTTCGTGTCCGGACATTGGCCGTCGCGCGGATCTCCTGCAGCAGCTGCTCCAGATGCCGGGGCGAAGCCACTCGCACCAGTAGCATGTAGCTCTCGTCCCCGGCCACCGAATGGCACGCCTCGATGCCCGGGATGTGCTGGAGCAGTGCGGGTGCGTCATCGGGTTGCGACGGGTCGAGAGGAGTGATCGCGACGAATGCCGAGAGCAGCTGCCCGAGCGCTTCGGGATCCACGTTGGCGGTGTAGCCGCGGATCACCCCGCGCGCTTCGAGCCGCCGGACCCGGGACTGCACGGCAGACACCGACAGGTTGGCTTTCTCGGCCAGATTCGACAGGGTGGCGCGCCCATCGGCGATCAGTTCACGAATCAGCAAACGATCGATGTCGTCGAGTACGGGTTTCGCCGGTGTATCCGCCATCAGCGAAGGCTAACGCAGCGAACCGAACTCGTGGCCGGAACCCGGTACGCGAAGCCCTCGTTCCGGCCGATCTCACCGTCTCCGCGACTCTTCCGCACACCCGCGCCCCGCGCCGGCGGCCGTCGCCGCCGTCGCGGACGCCCGCACCTTCCGCCCGCGACCAAGTACGGAGCTGCCCATGACTTCCGCGCTCACCGCCGACACCACCGCCGATCTACGCCTGCGCACCGCCGCGCTGCTGCACGCCCTCGGCGCGAAATCGCCTGAATCGGGCGCACTCTCGGTGCGCACGCCGATCACCGGCGGCGAACTCGCCACGCTGCGCCCGAGCACCCCGGCGGAGGTGGACGCGGCCGTCGAGCGCGCCGCGACCGCCTTCCACGCCTGGCGCACGGTGCCCGCGCCGCAGCGCGCGGCGGTGGTGCGCCGCCTGGCGCAGTTGCTCACCGAGCACCAGGCCGAACTCGGCGAACTGGTCACCCTGGAGGCCGGCAAGATCGGCGCAGAGGCGCGCGGCGAGGTCCAGGAGATGATCGACATCTGCGAGTTCGCCATCGGGCTCTCGCGCCAGTTGTACGGGCTCACCATGCCTTCCGAGCGCCCGGGACATCGGCTGATGGAGACCTGGCATCCGCTGGGCGTGGTCGGTGTCATCTCGGCGTTCAATTTCCCGGTCGCGGTGTGGGCGTGGAACACCGCGCTGGCGCTGGTGTGCGGGGACACCGTCGTGTGGAAGCCGTCCGAGGCGACGCCGTTGACCGCGCTGGCGTGTCACACGCTGCTCCAGCGGGCGGCGGCGGACGTCGGCGCGGATCCGCAAGTGCACCAGTTGATTCAGGGCGGCGGCGAGATCGGCGAGCGCCTCGTGGACGATCCCCGGGTGGCGCTGGTGAGCGCCACCGGGTCGGTGCGCATGGGGCAGTTGGTCGCCCCCCGGGTGGCCGCTCGTTTCGGGCGCGCGCTGCTGGAGCTGGGCGGCAACAACGGCGCGGTGGTGACGCCGTCGGCCGATCTGGATCTGGCCGCGCGGGGCATCGTGTTCGCCGCGGCGGGTACGGCCGGGCAGCGCTGCACGACGCTGCGGCGGCTGATCGTGCACGCCGATGTCGCCGGGCCGCTGCTGGACCGGGTGGCGGCGGCCTATCGCCAACTGCGCGTGGGCAATCCACTGGAGGAGGGCGTATTGGTCGGCCCGCTGATCAACGAGCGGTCCTACGCTGGGATGCGCGACGCGCTGGAGCGGGCGCAGGCCGACGGCGGCGAATTGCTCTGCGGTGGTGAACGAGTGGCGGGCCCGCACCCGGACGCGTACTACGTGCGCCCCGCCCTGGTCCGGATGCCCGCGCAGACGGCGGTGGTGCGAGAGGAGACTTTCGCGCCGATCCTGTACGCGCTCACCTACCGCGACTTCGACGCCGCCATCGAGCTGCACAACGCGGTGCCACAGGGACTTTCGTCCGCGATCTTCACCCGGAACCAGCGCGAGGCCGAACGGTTCCTGGGCCCCGACGGCTCGGACTGCGGTATCGCGAACGTGAACATCGGCACGTCGGGCGCGGAGATCGGCGGCGCGTTCGGAGGTGAGAAGCAGACCGGCGGCGGCCGCGAGTCGGGCACGGACTCCTGGAAGTCGTACATGCGCCGGGCGACCAACACGGTCAACTATTCGACCGAACTGCCGCTGGCCCAGGGCATTCGGTTCGAGTAGCGCGCGAGTGCCCGGGCGGGGAGACCGCCCCGGGTGGCCCGAACCCCCCATGCGGTCCGGGCCACCGACAGGCGGTTTCAGTCCTCGCTGATGGCGCGGATCTGGGCCTCGTAGCGGGCGCGGGTCGTCTCGTCCGAGGGGTGCAGGGCGCGGTCGCCGTTGAAGAGGCGGCGGACCAGGCGCACGGCGGCCTCGGGGGCGGCGGCCAGGGCCACCTCGACGGGGGCGAGGTAGTTGGGCACGGCCACTTCGGCTCTGCGGCTGCGCACGGTGCCGACGATGGCGGCGGCGACGTCCTCGGGGTCGACCGTCGGCAGGCCCGCGCCCAGGGTC
Organism: Nocardia sp. NPDC005978; assembly: GCF_040614455.1. Lineage (NCBI taxonomy): Bacteria > Bacillati > Actinomycetota > Actinomycetes > Mycobacteriales > Nocardiaceae > Nocardia > Nocardia sp. NPDC005978. The sequence continues at coordinate 23,285 of NZ_JBEXUS010000108.1, read as the reverse complement.
AGGCCCGAGGACAGGCGGGTGCGCACGGCGGAAGGCATGACGCAGCTGACGCTGACGCCCTGCGGTTCGAATTCCAGGCGCGTCGCCGCGGACAGTCCGACGGCGGCGAACTTGCTGGCGTTGTAGACCGCCAGCCCGGGGATCGGGACCTTGCCGGCGAGGGAGGCGACGTTCACCACGTGGCCGCGGCCGCGCTCGATCATGCCGGGGACCACCGCGCGCATACCGTGGATGAGGCCCCACACGTTGATGTCGATGCTGCTGCGGCCCACCGCGTCCGATTCCTCGAGGAACGCGCCGGCGGGCATGACGCCCGCGTTGTTGATCAGGATGTCGACGGGGCCGAAGTCGGCCACGACCTTGTCCCACCGGCCGCGATCGCGCACGTCGAGTTCGTAGGCGCGGCCGTCCAGTGCGGCCGCGGCGGCCTCACCGGCCGCGAGATCCACGTCGGCGATGGCGATGCGCGCGCCCTTGGCGGCGAAGAGTTCCGCGGTGGCCTGGCCGATGCCCCGGCCACCGCCGGTGATGAGCACGCGCGCGCCGTTGATATCGATTGCCGGATAGTTCTTTCCGAGAACGCTCATTGCTGACTCCTGTGTCGTGCGGGTGTGGCGTGCCGGGCACCGCGCGGGTGCGAGCGGGGCGCGGCGGGCTCCCGCCGCCGCGGGTGACTCATTCGAAAGCGGCTTGCGACAGCGCTTTCCGGGTGCTGATCAGGCTGTGCTCGAAGGTGGCGCGGCGACGGCGGCCGTCCATGAAGTTGGGGCCCATGACGGCGAGGTCCTCGGCCGACGCGCCCAGGTACAGCACCTTGGTTCCGCTCGCGCGCAACTGGGCGATCTCGCCGTCGAGCTTGGCGCTCATGCGGTTTCGCAGCTGGCGTTCGAGGAGGTGTCCCGCGCCGGTGGCGGGCAGCCGTCCGGGCGAGGCCATGGGGGCGATGACCACGACCTCGTCGAGGTCCGCCGGAATCAGCAGGTCCACCGAGGCGGTGGAGGCCGCGCCGCCGTCGATGAAGGTGCGGCCCGCGATCGGCACGGGCGGGAACCAGCCGGGTACGCCCCACGAAGCCCGCAGGGCCGCACCGAGACTCGACTCGGGTGCGTTCGGGGAGCCGAAGGCCACGCGTTCGCCGGTGGCGTCGTCCATGGCCACCAGCCAGGTCGCGGGATGCGCGACCCAGCCGCCGCCGGGGTTCAGCCGGTCGGCCAGGCGTTGCAGCCAGCCGGGATCGCCGCCGCCGATCGGCAGCAGCCCGCTGCCCGCCGTGAGCAGGGCGTGGCCGTTGCCGGGCCGGGCCAGCAGTTCGCGCGCGGCGCGGGCGGGCGCGCCCAGGCGCGGGCGCGGCAGTGGCGGAAAGCGATTCGGCTCGCAGCGCATGTGCGACGCGAGGATGGGGTCGGTCGTGGTGCCGTCCTGCATGGCGACGAGGTCGTCGACGCCGACGCCGCTGCCGAGCATGGTCAGCATCTCGGCGCCGGCGGAGGTGCCGATCATGACGTCCGCGGTGCGCGGATCCCAGTCCAGCACGTCGCGCGCGGCGGCCAGCGCCGCCACGATCCATGCCGCGCCCAGCGTTCCCCCGCAGCCGATGGCCAGGCCACGTCGCTGTGCCCCGTTCCTAGTACTCATGGTTTCAGACACTAGCAGTTTCGGGATACCGGCGGTATCCCGAATCTGGAGGTACATAGAATCGACCCATGGCACGACTGACCCGGACCGAAACCCAGGCCCGCACCCGCGCGGAACTGCTCGCGACCGCCCGCGACCTCTTTCTGACCGAGGGCTATGCCAAGACCAGCCTGGAACGGGTCGCCGAGGAGGCGGGCTACTCCAAGGGCGCGGTGTACTCGAACTTCAAGACCAAGTCCGCGCTCGGGCTCGAGGTGATCGAGCTGATCCACGAGACCAAGTTCGGCGAAGCCGGGGAACTTCTCGAAGGCGGCGGCACCCTCGAGGAACGGCTCGGACGGTTCCAGAGCTGGGCCGAGCACACCCTCGGTGACGTGGGCTGGACCATGCTCGAGTTCGAGTTCGCGATCGTCGCGCGGGAGGACCCGGCGCTGCAGGCGGGGCTGATCTCCAGCCTGTCGATCGTGCGCGGAGCCATCGCCGCGCAATTGCAGTCGCTGGCCGACTCCATGCAGTTGACGCTGCCGCTGCCCCCCGAGGACGCCGCCAACGCGATCCTCGGACTCGGGGTGGGACTCGGCATCATGCGCGCGATCGACCCGAGCATCTCGGCGCAACTGATCACCGATGCCGTGCGCGAGATGTTCGGCGGTGCGCTGCGCCCGGCCGGACCGGCGGTCGCGGGGGCCTGACCACGGGCGTGGGAGTGAGTGTGACGGACGACGTCGTGCGGGAGGGCAACCGCTATACCGGAGGGCAACGCCGTGCGCGGCGGGCAACGCCACGGGTTCGGGCACAGCGGGCGCTGACGGAGTCGGCGTCGCGGGGGTTGCGCCGGTGTGGCGAGCGGGCGCCCAGCGTCGCGCCGGGGCGGGCGGCTCAGGGCCGGAAGTGCAGGGTCCATTCCCCGCGGTAGTGCAGGCTGGTGATGTTCACCGGCGGAACGTCTATGCGCCAGAACGACTTCGCGGGCGCGTCCAGGGTGACCAGCAGCGCGGCGCGCACGACCGCGGGGTGGGTGATCGCGATCGTGGGTTCGCCCTCGGCGGCGATGTCGGCCAGCCATTCGCCGGTGCGCTCGATCACGTCGACCACCGATTCGCCGCCGTGCCCGCGATAGCTCGGGTCGGTCAGCCACAGGTACAGGTCCTCCTTGGGGACCGACATGAGCTCGCCGCCGCGCCAGGCTCCGGCGTCGAGGTCGCGTAATCGGTCGTCCTCGGCGCCCAGCAGGCCCATGAGCGCGGCGGTTTCGACGGTGCGGCGTTCGGGGGCGGTGAGCACGCGGGCGTCGTGCATGCGGCCCGCGGCGGACACCGCGCGGCGGCCGGCTTCGGTGAGTGGTTCGTCGACCGGGAATCGTGCCTTTCGCATCGCCTCGGTCATTCCGTGACTGACCAAATCGAGTCGAAGCACCTTCTGCACGGTTGGAAGCGTACGCGTGGGGTCGGCGGGCGTAATCCGATTGCCCGCCCTTCGCTCGGCTCGACCGTCCGGTTTCCCCGCCGTCACCGGGGGGACCTGCGCGGTCGCGCCGGACTGTCGGTGCGGGGGTGCAGACTGGGGGCCATGGATCGGTTCTCTCCCGCGACCCGGCAGTGGTTCGACGGCGCCTTTCCCGCGCCGACGTCCGCCCAGCTGGGGGCCTGGCAGGCCATCGCCGCGGGTGAGCACACGCTGGTCATCGCGCCCACCGGCTCCGGCAAAACGCTGTCCGCGTTCCTGTGGGCGATCGACAGGCTGGCCACCCGGCCCCCGGAGCCGCCCGCGCCGGCCAAGGCCAAGCGGGGCGCGAAGGCCGAGGAGGCGCCCCGGCGCACGACCTCGGTGCTCTACATCTCGCCGCTGAAGGCGCTCGCGGTGGACGTCGAGCGCAATCTGCGCGCGCCGCTGGTGGGTATCACCCAGACGGCGAAGCGGCTGGGGCTGCCCGCGCCGGAGATCAGCGTGGGCGTGCGGTCCGGGGACACCACGCCCGCAGCGCGCCGGCTCATGCAGCGCACGCCGCCCGACATTCTCATCACCACGCCCGAATCGCTGTTTCTCATGCTCACCTCGGCGTCGCGGGAGGCGCTGAGCGGGGTGCACACGGTCATCGTGGACGAGGTGCACGCCATCGCCGGCTCCAAACGCGGTGCGCACCTGGCGCTTTCCCTGGCCCGGCTGGACGGGCTGACCGAGCGCCCCGCCCAGCGCATCGGCCTGTCGGCGACGGTGCGGCCGCCCGAGGAGGTGGGCCGGTTCCTGGTGGGGGCCGCGCCCATCACCATCGTGAATCCGCCCGCGCCCAAGACCTTCGATCTGTCGGTGCGGGTGCCGGTGGCGGACATGACCGAACCCGATGCGGGCGGGGCGGATTCGGGGCAGCCGGGGTCGATCTGGCCGCACGTGGACGAGGCCATCGTGGATCTGGTGCTCGAGCACCGGTCCTCGATCGTGTTCGCGAATTCGCGGCGGCTGGCCGAGCGGCTCACCGCGCGCCTGAACGAGGAGTACGCGGGCAGGCTCGGCGAGCCGGTGGAGACCGAGCACGCGCCGCCCGCACAGCTGGGTCCCTCCACCGAGGTGATCCACGGCGCCGCGCCGCTGCTGGCGCGGGCGCATCACGGGTCGGTGAGCAAGGAACAGCGCGCCATCATCGAGGACGATCTCAAGAGCGGGCGGCTGCGCTGCGTGGTGGCGACCAGCAGCCTGGAGCTCGGAATCGATATGGGCGCGGTCGAATTGGTGGTGCAGGTGGAGGCCCCGCCGTCGGTCGCCAGCGGGTTGCAGCGGGTGGGTCGCGCCGGGCACCAGGTGGGTGAGATCTCGCGCGGTGTGCTCTTTCCCAAGCATCGCACCGATGTCGTGCACTGCGCGGTGGCCGCCCAGCGGATGATCACCGGGCAGATCGAGCGGCTGCGCATTCCGGCGCATCCCCTGGACATCCTGGCGCAGCAGACGGTGGCGGCGTGCGCGCTGGAGCCGATCGACGCCGAGACCTGGTTCGAGACGGTGCGCAGCACGGGCAGCTATGCGGCCCTTCCCCGTTCGGCGTTCGACTCGGTGCTGGATCTGCTCGCGGGGCGCTATCCCTCGGACGAATTCGCCGAACTGCGCCCGCGCATCGTGTGGGATCGCGACGCGGGCACGCTCACCGGGCGGCCGGGTGCGCAGCGCCTGGCGGTCACCTCCGGCGGCGCGATCCCCGACCGCGGTCTGTTCCCGGTCTTCATGGTCGGCGAGAAGGCTTCGCGCGTGGGCGAACTCGACGAGGAGATGGTCTACGAGTCCCGCGTGGGCGACGTGTTCGCGCTCGGCGCGACCAGCTGGCGCATCGAGGAGATCACCTTCGACCGCGTCCTGGTCACCCCGGCCTTCGGCCTGCCGGGCCGGCTACCGTTCTGGCACGGCGATTCCCTCGGCCGCCCGGCCGAGTTGGGCGCGGCCCTGGGCGAATTCGTGCGCACGGCGGGCAAGGCCGTGGAACAGCACACCGATTCGCGCGCCGGGCTCGACGGGTCCGTGGATCGGCGGCGGGAGCCCGCGACGCCCGTCCCCCTCGCCACCGCGATGGCGGAGTTCAGCGAGAGCGCGACGGGCGCGACCGATGCCGCCGCGGCCCAGGACTCGAAACCCCGCGGCCCGCGCGGGAAGAAGGCCACGAGTCCGCCCGCATCCACGCTCGGCGCGGATGCGGCGGATGCGACCGGCGGCGAACCGCGGGACTCGGAGACTCGCGACGCCCACGGGCCGGCCGCCGGGGCGGCCGGGCTCGACACGGGTTCGGCGGGCGTGCCCGATACCACCGATCCCCGAGGCGCGAAGCCTCGCGGCGCACGCTCGAAGAAGGCCGCGGGCAAGGAGGCGGACAGCGCGCCGGTCACCGAACTGGAGCGGGTCGCCGCCACGGCGGGGCTGGACGCCAACGCGACGGGGAATCTCGTCGCGCTGCTGGCCGAGCAGCGGGAGGCGACCGGGCAACTGCCCACCGACAAGACCCTGGTGGTCGAGCGGTTCCGGGACGAGCTGGGTGACTGGCGGGTGGTGTTGCACTCGCCGTACGGGATGCCGGTGCACGCGCCGTGGGCGCTGGCGGTGGGGGCGCGACTGCGCGAACGGTTCGGGGTCGATGCCGCGCCGACCGCGTCCGACGACGGCATCGTGGTGCGGTTGCCGGACACCACCGACGAGCCGCCGGGTGCGGAGTTGTTCGTGTTCGAGCCGGACGAGATCGACGACCTGGTGACCGAGCAGGTCGGCGGGTCGGCGCTGTTCGCCTCGCGGTTCCGGGAGTGTTCGGCGCGGGCGCTGCTGCTGCCCCGGCGCGATCCGGGCCGGCGCGCGCCGCTGTGGCAGCAGCGCCAGCGGTCGGCGCAGCTGCTCGATGTGGCACGCAAGTTCCCGGATTTCCCGATGCTGCTCGAGACCGTGCGCGAATGCCTGCAGGACGTGTACGACCTGCCGTCGCTGCGAGATCTGCTGGGCCGCTTGGCCCGCAGGCAACTGCGGCTGATCGAGGTCGAGACCGCGACGCCCTCGCCGTTCGCGAATTCGCTGCTGTTCGAATACGTCGGGCAGTTCCTGTACGAGGGCGACAGTCCGCTGGCCGAGCGGCGGGCGGCGGCGCTGTCGCTGGATTCGAGTCTGCTGGCCGAGCTGCTGGGCCGGGTCGAGCTGCGCGAGCTGCTCGATCCCGAGGTGCTGGCCCTGACCGAGCGGGAACTGCAGCGGCTCACCCCGGAGCGGCAGGCGCGGGACATGGAGGGACTCGCCGACCTGCTGCGCCTGCTGGGGCCGGTGACCGCCGCCGAGGCGGCCGACCGCAGTACGGACGATCCGCGGCCGTGGTTCGGCGAGCTGGTGAAAGCCCATCGGGCGCTGGAGGTCTCGTTCGCGGGATCGACGTGGTGGGTCGCCATCGAGGATGCCGCGCGCCTGCGCGACGCGCTGGGCGTGCCGCTGCCCATCGGCGTTCCGGCCGCGTTCATCGAACCGGTCGCCGATCCGCTCGGCGATCTGCTCGGGCGCTACGCCCGCACACACGGACCCTTCACTGTGGCCGCGGCCGCCCACCGCTTCGGGCTCGGCACCGCCGTGGCCGCGACCGCGCTGCACCGGCTGCACGCCGAGAAGCGGCTGGTGGAGGGCGAATTCACGCCCGGGGCGACCGGGACGGAATGGTGCGACAGCGAGGTGCTGCGCCGCCTGCGCCGCCGGTCGCTGGCCGCGGCCCGCAAGGAGGTGGAGCCGGTCACGACCGCCGCGCTCGGCCGGTTCCTGCCCGCCTGGCAGCACATCGGCACCGGCGAGCTGCGCGGGGTGGACGGCGTGGCGGCGGTGGTGGAACAGCTTGCGGGCGTGCCGATCCCGGCGTCGGCCTGGGAGTCGCTGATCCTGCCCGCCCGGGTGCGGGACTACTCCCCCGCCATGCTCGACGAGCTCATGGCCACCGGCGAGGTGCTGTGGTCGGGGCACGGGTCGATCACCGCAAAGGACGGCTGGATCGCGTTGCATCCGGCCGAGCAGGCGGGCCTGACCCTGCCCCCGCCGGACGACATCGATCTCGGCGAGACGCAGATCAGCCTGCTGATGGCGTTGGGGGCCACCGTGATCGGCGGCGCTTCGGCGGCGGGCGGTCAGGTGGTTTCGCCGAGCGGCGGCGGTGCGTACTTCTTCCGGCAGTTGATGGAGGCGTCCGGAATCGAGTCCGAGTCGGCGGTGGTGTCGGCGCTGTGGGAGCTGGTGTGGGCCGGGTACGTGGCCGGGGATACCTTCGCGCCGGTGCGCGCCATGCTGTCCGGCACCACGCGCACCACCACCGCGCATCGCACCCCGCGCCGCGCGCCCCGGGGGCGAATGTATCTGCCGCGCACCGGGGTTCCCGCGCGGACCAGCCCGCCGAACACCGCCGGGCGCTGGTCGCTGCTGCCGGATCGGGTGTCGGACAATACGATCCGCGCCCACGCGACGGCCGATATCCTGCTCGAGCGCTACGGCGTGCTGACGCGCGGGTCGGTGCAGAGCGAGGGTGTAACCGGCGGGTTCGCTCTGATGTACCGGGTGCTCACCGAGTTCGAGGATCGCGGGCGCTGCCGGCGTGGATACTTCGTGGATTCGCTGGGGGGCGCGCAGTTCTCGACCACCGATGTGGTGGATCGCCTGCGCTCCTTCGACACCGACCGCACGCGCACCCCCGGCGACGGGGAGCCGGCGGGCCGGGCGCTCGTGCTCGCCGCCTGCGATCCGGCCAATCCCTACGGCGCGGCGCTGCCCTGGCCCAAATCGGCCGCCGAAGGCGCGGGTCACCGTCCGGGCCGCAAGGCGGGCGCCCTGGTCGTGCTGGTCGAGGGCGAGCTCGCGCTCTACCTCGAGCGCGGCGGGAAGACGCTGCTCACCTTCACCGAGGACCCCGCCGTCCGTGCCGCCGGGGCGGCGGAACTCGCCGCCCTGGTCACCGGCCGCCGCGTCGACTCCCTCGTCATCGACCGCGTGGACGGTGAGTCGGTGCACGGCAACACCTTCGCCGATTTCCTGACCCACGCCGGTTTCGCCGCCACCCCCAAGGGTTTCCGATTGCGTAGCCGCCCGTGAGCCTTCGGCGACCCGGGCGGACGACCGGGGGTCACCGTGCCCGAGGGTGACACCGTGTACCTGGCCGCCGCGCGACTGCGGAAGGCGCTGGACGGGAATACGCTGACGCGCAGCGACTTCCGGGTGCCGCGGTACGCGACGCTCGATCTGCGCGGGCAGCCGGTGGAGAGTGTCGGCAGCTACGGCAAGCACCTGTTCGTCCGTACCCCCGAGCTGAGCATCCACACCCACCTCAAGATGGAGGGCGTGTGGCGCGTGTACGAACCCGGACAGCGCTGGACCAAGCCGGGTTTCACCGCCCGCGTGATCCTGGGCACCGCGGACGCGGAGGCCGTGGGGTTCTCCCTCGGCCTGGTGCGGGTGCTGCCCCGCAGGGACGAACACACCGCCGTGGACCACCTCGGCCCCGACCTGCTCGGCCCGAATTGGGATGCGGCCGAGGCGGTCCGCCGTCTCACCGCGCGCCCCGACCGCCCGATCGGCCTGGCCCTGCTGGACCAGACGAACCTGGCGGGCATCGGCAACATCTACCGCAGCGAGACCTGCTACCTCCGCCGGATCCACCCGGCGACCCCCGTCGGCGCGATCGACGACCTGACCGCCCTGGTCGAGGAGTCCCACCGAATCCTCCTGCAGGCGGTGACATCCCCACCCCGCCAGGTCCTGGTCTACGGCCGCCAACGCCAACCCTGCCGCCGCTGCGGGACCGGCATCGTCGTCCACCTCCTGGCCGACGATCCCACCCTCTCCCGAGCCGACCGCGGCATCTATTTCTGCCCCCGCTGCACACCCCCGCCCACCTGATCGGCCACACCGTCGATCCGCCGCGGCGGCGACGGCGGATCGAGGCGAAACGACCGGGCAGCAGCGGTTCCCGCGTCCGGTGAGCAGAATCCGACCGGAAGCCCCCGGTTCCGGGGGCACGCGATCCGAATTGGGAACACGTGTGTTTCAACTACGGTGCGGGGATGGTCAAAAGAGCTTCTCTCGCAGCCGCGTTGGCGGTCGTCGCCCTCACCTACGGCGCGAATACCGCGGCCGCCGCTCCGGTGGAGTCACCGCTCCCGGTTGCCGATCAATCCGGCAGCAGCGGCAGCGCGTCCACCGGCAGTCTCGGAATTCTGCTGCCCGGCAACTTCGGCGGCCCGATCGGCAGCGCCGGTCTCGACCTGCCGATCGGGTTCGTCGCCCAGTTGCTGACCTGCCGCCTGCCGGAAGCGCTGGGATTGCCGCTGCTCTCGCAGTGCCTGATCAAGGATTAGCCGGCGCCGCGACCGACCGGCCACCCGAGCCGTCCCCGACTCCGTCCGCGGGCGAGATGCGGTACGTGACACCGCGATCGCGAAGGCCGTCGAGAAACTCGCGGGGGTCCAGGACCTCGGACGCCGCGAGGGGACCGGAACGGCCGAAATCCGCGGCGAGCGTGCGGGCCGCGATCCGGGCGGCGATGGGGCCGGTGATGTCGAATATTCCCGGTCCGGACAGGGTCGCCGTGCGAGTGCCGTCGCGGCCGTGCAGCACGGCGACGAGGTCGAAGCTGCTCGGATCGTCGTGCACCCGGATCGATGAGCCGGTCGCGCCCAGGGCGAGGAGCCGCTCGGTCGGCCCGGCGGCCGGTGTATCTCGCACCGCCGCGGCTACGGCGCTGATGTAGGGAACCAAGCGTCCCAGTGGTTTTCGGATCAGGGTCGAGGTCGTCATCGACGTGCGTATGCGGGCCGCGTCGACGTGCCGGGGAATCGTGAGCACCTCGGGTGCGGGGTACATGGTCACCCGGCGAGGGCGCGCTTGCGGGCCGAAGCTCACCGTGCGGGTCGCCGGTGGGCGCACAACGTCCACGAATCCGTTGTCGTACTGGATCATCGGCTGTCCGATGCCCTCGAGCCGGTTCACGAAGGCCGCTCCACTCGGTACCCAGCCCCGGACGTGATAGGCGATGTCGAGGTCGTCGATCGGCCCCGACTCCCCCGCGGTCAGTCCGACCAGGAGGTCGCAGAGGGTCGCGTAGTAGGCCGAGGCGGGCAGCAGCGCGACGCCGTTCGCGATCGCGTCCGGACCGTGGTTGTCGAAAAGCGCTCGGATGGCGTGCTGTTCGCCTGATATGTCGACGTAGTGGGCGCCCGCCGCCACCGCGGCGCGCGCGACCGGCGCGCAGGTTCGCGAGAACGGGCCCGCCGCGTTCACGACGGTGCGCACGCTCGCAGCCAGGGCGAGCAGGCCCGCGTGATCGTCGAGGGTGACGACGGCCCGCCGCACCCCGCCCCCGCACTCGGCCGCCAGCGACCGCAGCGGCTCGACGGATCGGCCCGCGACGGTCACCTCGTGCCCCATCGCCAGCAGTTCTCGGGTGATGAGCCTGCCGGTGTAGCCGTTCGCGCCGTACACCGCGACTCCGGTGCGCGCACGCCCGCGTTCAGTCATCATCGATACTTCCGTCGTTCCATCCGGCTGCCAGGCGTTCGGTGAGCGTGATCGCGTCCTCGACGGTCTCCCAGGCGACATTCTCGAGCGTGTCCGATCGCAGATGCAGGTTGCTGATCCACCCGTCCGCGTAGGACAGCAGCGAGATGGCCCGCATCCCCGCGTGCCTGGCGATACTGGTGTCGCACACGTTGGGGAAGGTGACCGCGCGCAGTTCGATGCCCGCGTGCGCGGCGGCCTTGTGCGCGGCGGCCACGTCCCTGGCGGCGAACCGGCCGGTCAGGCCCTCCCGTCGAGCAACGACGAGATGCCCTCCGCTGCCGAGCGAGTCGAGGTTGACCACGAGGGTCTTTTCCGGCTCGAGCGCGGCCCGCGCCTGTTTCATCCAGGCGACCATGCCGAGGTTTCCTGCTTCCTCCCCTCCGGGAAACAGCACCACGACATCGGTGTCGGGGAACGGGGCCGCGCGCAGCCTGCGAGCGAGTTCGAGTACCGCGACTACCCCCGTGGCGTTGTCGTTCGCGCCGGGCGTGGTGTACGTCCGCATCGACTGGATCATCGCCCCACCGGCCACGATGAGCAGGGCCCGCGCCGCCCGCCGAATCCCCTTCGCGGGCACCGCCGTAGCCGCCATCGCCCCCAGCACGAGGGCGTGACTCGGGACGGCGCGTCCGGTCCGGGCGGAGCGGCTGCGGTTCGCGGCCACGGTGCGCGGATGCCACACCATGCCGTTGTGCGCGGCGTCGTGGTGCGCGACCAGGACCAGCGTGCGACGCGGAACCCCGGCGGCCGCTATCCGGGCCGAGACCGAAACACCGTGGCGCGCGGGCAGAAACCGGCGCAGCCACTGCGTGCGGCCGCTCACCTCCAACTCGTACGACAGCGCGACGCCCGCGTTCGCGACCCTGGCCGCCGCGCCCGATCGCGTCCCCAGCGCGAGCGCGGCGGCGGTGTACGCGAGATGCACCTGCGCCCATGAGGTTTGCGTGCGGAACGTCGAGATCTCGATGTCGGTCGCGCCGATCTCGCGCAGTTGCCCCGCGATCCACTGCGCGGACTGCCGTTCACCCACCGATCCGGTGCGCCGGTCCAGCGCCGTCAACGCGCCGACCCCCGCGACCAAGCGCTGCCGTATCGACGCGGAATCTGCTGGGGCGGACGGCGGATCGACCGTCGCTGTGCGCTGGTTGCCCGGTGCCAGGTATCCACCCGTCGAATAGTCGTGTCCGCTACGCCGCCCGGTGGCCCGGATCGCCGCGGAATCGGGTGGGGCGGACGGTGGCCCCATCGCCGCCGTCCGCTGTTCGTCCGAAGTCATGAGTTCACCCGTCGAATCGTCGATCATCGTTGCGCCGCCCGGTATCTCGAACCGCCGCGCAGGTAGCCTCGCAGGCATGGGCGGGTCAGCACTTTCAGAAACGTGCCATCGACCGGCCGGTGCTCCGGTGCACGACCTCATACGCGAGCCCGCGCCGGTGATCTGGATTCGACCGGACCACGTCGGCTATCTGGGGCCGGCGCTGCGGATCGACCCGCATTCCACCTCCGTCGCCTGCCTGGCGGTCGGCCTCGACGCGCCGTTCGTGTTCCGCGCGAAGGAGACCGGCGCGGTCATCACGCACAGCGCTTTCGCTCCCGCCCGCGTGCTGCACGAGGTCGAGGCGAGCGAGGGCCGGATGCTGTGCCTGCTGATCGACGCCGCCTCGACCCGCACCGCCCGCTGCCGCGTCCGGATGCGGCGCACGATCGGGCCGTTCGGCTTCGACCACGACAACGAACGCGAGCTCGTCGCGGCCGCCACCGACCGGGTGCTGGACGCCGGCCGGGTGCTGCACGGCGCGGGCGGCGCGGAGCCGGGCGGACTCGACGCCCGGATCGCGGCCGCGCTCGAGCTGATCAGAGCAGATCCCGCGAGCGAGGCGAGCGCCACGGAAACCGCTGCCGCCCTTGGCTTGTCGCGGGCCCACTTCCTGCGCCTGTTCGCCGAGCACACCGGCACCAGCTTCCGCCGCTACCGGCAGTGGGCGCGGATGCTCCACGTCGCGGAAGGCATTTCGGCCGGACACGACCTGACCCGGTGCGCCGTGGACGCGGGCTTCTCCTCATCCTCACACCTGAGCGAGATCTTCCACCGAATGTTCGGGCTCTCGGCCACCGCCCTCGCCGGCACCGGCGTCCGTCTCGATATCGACATGAGCCGCCGGCCGCCGAGTCGGTCGCCTGAAACGACCGGGCTTCCCGCCTCGGCGATGGAACGGCGATCGGCCACACTACGGACCGAATCAGCCGAAGACGGCAGCGCGCCCCTGCGATGAGATCGCAAGGGCGCGTGACCGGCAAGCGGCGGCGGGGCTACTTCTCCGCCGGAACGGGGACCGGCTCCAGGATCTGCGGGCGGGGCTCGGGGGCCGCGGCGCGCAGGGCGTCGGCCGAGGCGTCGTCCTCGCGGGCCTGGGACTCGATCTCGGCGGTGACGCGGGCGTTGTAGGTCTCCACCTCGCGGGCGATGTCGGACTCGTCCCAGCCGAGGATGGGTGCGGCCAGGCGGGCCACCTGGTCCGCGCAGTCCGCGCCGCGGTGGGCGTACTCGATGGAGATGCGGGTGCGGCGGGCCAGGATGTCGTCCAGGTGCAGGGCGGCTTCGGCGGCCACCGCGTAGAGCACCTCGACCTGGAGGTAGCCGGGGGCGGCGGTGATCGGCTGCAGCAGATCGGGTTTGCCGTCGGCCAGGGCCAGCACCTCGTCGATCAGCGAGCCGTACCTGTTGAGCAGGTGCTGGATTCGGTACGGGTGGATGCCGTACTTCTCGGCCAGGTGCGGCACCTGGTTCATCAGCGCGTGGTACCCGTCGGCGCCCAGCAGCGGCACCTTGTCGGTGATGGTGGAGGGCACGTTGCGCGGAATGTCCTGCACCGCTTCGTCGAGCGCGTCGTAGGCCATCACCCGGTAGGTCGTGTACTTGCCGCCCGCGATGGCGACCAGGCCGGGCGCGATGCGAGCCACCGCATGTTCGCGGGACAGCTTGGAGGTCTGATCGCTCTCGCCGGCCAGCAGCGGCCGCAGGCCCGCGTAGACGCCGGTGATGTCCTCGTGGGTGAGCGGGGTGACCAGCACCGAGTTCACCTGCTCCAGCAGGTAGTCGATGTCGTGTTTGGTAGCGGCCGGATGCGCCAGGTCCAGGTTCCAGTCGGTGTCGGTGGTGCCGATGATCCAGTGGTCGCTGTGCCAGGGGATGACGAACAGCACCGAGGTCGGGGTGCGCAGGATCAGCGCGGTGTCGCTGGCGATGCGGTCGCGCGGGACCACGATGTGCACGCCCTTGGACGCGCGCACGTGGAATCGGCCGCGCAGATGCGACAGCGCCTGGATCTCGTCGGTCCACACGCCGGTCGCGTTGATGACCACGCTGGCCTTGACCTCGGCGGTCCGGCCGTCCTCGCTGTCGTGCACCTTGACCCCGGTGATGCGATCGGCCTCGCGCAGGAAGCCGACGACCTGGGTGGAGGTGCGGATGACCGCGCCGTAGTGGGCGGCGGTGCGCGAGAGCGTCATGGTGTGCCGGGCGTCGTCGACCACCGTGTCGTAGTAGGTGAGCCCGCCGGTGAGCGCGGAGTTCTTGAGCCCCGGCGCCAGTCGCAGCGCCCCGGACTTGGTCAGATGATGCTGTCCGGGAACCGATTTCGCGCCGCCCATGGTGTCGTACAGGGTGAGCCCGGCCGCCACGTACGGGCGCTCCCAGCCGTAGTGGCTCAGCGGGTACAGGAATCGCAGCGGCTTGACCAGGTGCGGGGCCAGGCTCGAGAGCGAGAGCTCACGCTCGTGCAGGGCCTCGCGTACGAGCCCGAATTCCATCATCTCCAGGTAGCGCAAACCGCCGTGGAACATCTTCGACGAGCGGCTGGAAGTGCCCGAGGCCAGGTCGCGGGCTTCCACCAGGGCGACCTCCAGGCCGCGGGTGGCGGCGTCGAGCGCGATACCCGCGCCGACCACCCCGCCGCCGATCACCACGACGTCGAAGGTGTCCTTGCTCAGCCGGGCCCAGGCAGCTTCGCGCTGCTCGGGGCCGAGAAACTGTGATCGCGGGTTCTTCGCCATGCTCGACTCCTCCGGGCCGCGCCGCATCCGGCGACGTGGAATTGGTATCGATGACGCTCGGTCGCACGCTCGGTCCGGATCGGGCTCCGGCCGAACCAGACAGCTACTCGATAGCAACCGTAGTCCACCCGCGACGCCGACCGTGCGACCCGTGCCCATGGTGTCCGGCGCTCGCGGCCCGCCCCGCCGCGAACCCGTGCGCGGGGCCGCCCCGCTCGGCGAGTGCGCGTCATCGCCCCATCGGCGTGGCGTCGTCGAGTAGCCTGCTCGAATGCGTCGCTATGTGGCCGCCATCGATTCCGGCACGACCTCCAGCCGGTGCATCGTCTTCGATCACCACGGACTCATCGTGGGAGTCGCGCAACGCGAGCACGAGCAGATCTTCCCGCAACCGGGATGGGTCGAGCACGATGCCGAAACCATTTGGCGCAACACCGAATCCGTCATAGCCGAGGCGCTCGAGAAGTGCGGCATCACCGCCTCCGACGTGGCCGCGGTCGGCGTCACCAATCAGCGCGAGACCACCGTGGTGTGGGAGCGCGCCACCGGCAAGCCGATCCACCGCGCCATCGTCTGGCAGGACACCCGCACCGCAGAGCTGACCGTGGAACTGGGCGGCTCGGCCGGGCCCACCCGCTACGCCGACCGCACCGGCCTACCGCTGTCCACCTATTTCGCCGGGCCCAAGCTGCGCTGGATCCTGGATCGCGTGCCGGGCTCCCGCGAGCGCGCCGCGGCCGGGGAGCTGTGTTTCGGCACCGTCGACAGCTGGATCCTGTGGAATCTCACCGGCGAGCACCTCACCGACGTCACCAATGCCTCGCGCACCATGCTCATGGATCTGCGCACGCTGCAATGGGATTCGGAGATCTGCTCGGACTTCGGCATTCCCGAGGCGATGCTGCCCGCGATTCGCAGCTCCTCGGAGGTGTACGGGGAGATCACCGGCACCGCGCTGGCGGGCGTACCGGTCGCGGGCATCCTCGGCGATCAGCAGGCCGCCACCTTCGGGCAGGCGTGCCTGTCGCCCGGTGACACCAAGAACACCTACGGCACCGGCAATTTCATGCTCATGAACACCGGCGAGACCCCGGTCTTCAGCGAGCACGGCCTGCTCACCACGGTCTGCTACCGGCTCGGCGAGCAGCCCGCGGTGTACGCGCTGGAGGGTTCGATCGCGGTCACCGGTTCGCTGGTGCAGTGGCTGCGCGACAACCTGGGCATGATCGGGTCCGCCGAGGAGATCGAACCGCTGGCCGAGACGGTCGCCGACAACGGCGGGCTGTACATCGTCCCCGCGTTCTCGGGCCTGTTCGCGCCGCGCTGGCGGCCCGACGCGCGCGGCGTCTTCGCCGGTCTGACCCGGTTCGTGAATCGCGGGCACATCGCGCGAGCGGTCCTGGAGGCCACCGCGTTCCAGACCCGGGAGGTCATCGACGCCATGCGCGCCGACGCGGCCGCGCAGCAGCTGGACGTGGAGAAGGTGACGCTCAAGGTCGACGGCGGCATGGTGTCGAACGAGCTGCTCATGCAGTTCCAGTCCGACATCCTGGACGCGCCGGTGGTGCGGCCCGTGGTCACCGAGACCACCGCGCTGGGCGCGGCCTACGCGGCCGGACTGGCCGTCGGCTACTGGGCCTCCCCCGAGGACGTCCGCGCCAACTGGGCCGAGGACAAGCGCTGGACCCCGGGCATGAGCGCGGACACCCGCGAGCACCTGCTGCACGAGTGGAACAAGGCCGTGGAGCGCACCTACAACTGGGCCTGAGCAGGACGCGCCGGCACCCCATCGGTCCCGCGCGCGGGGCCGTCCCGAGCACGCGCCGAGTCGTGGGCGGGGTCAGACCTGGGCGGGCGTCGCGGCGCGGGCCAGGCGGGCGACCGCGTCGGTCAGGACCGTGGCGTCCGAGGTGGTGAAGCACAGGCGCATGGAGTGGCTGTAGTCGGTGTCGACCGCGAAGGCCGCGCCCGGCACGTAGGCCACGCCCGCCTCGAGGGCGCGCGGCAGCAGCTCCTGGGTGTTCGTGCCATCGGTGAAGTCGACCCAGACGAACATGCCGCCGGCGGCGTCGGTGGCCACCACCCGCTCGCCGAAGGTGTCGCGTACCGCGCCGACCAGGGCCCGGGCCCGGGCGCCGTACACCTCACGCACCGAATTCACGTGGGCGGCAAGCCAGTCGGTGTCGGACAGCAGGTCGGCGGCGATCTGCTGGGTGAGCGCCGAACCGCACAGGTCCGCGCCCTGCTTGAGCAGTTCCACCGCGCGGCACACGCTTTCCGGCGCCGTCATCCAGCCCACGCGCAGGCTCGGGGCCAGGATCTTGGAGGCGCTGGACAGGCGAATCACATTGGGCGAGTAGGTCGCCACCGGCGCGGGCGCGGGGCTGTCGAACCACAGTTCGCCGTACGGATCGTCCTCGATCACCCAGAAGCCGTGTGCGGACGCGAGTTCGGCGAGTTCGGCCCGCCGGGCCGGGCTCATGGTGACCCCGCCCGGGTTGTGGAAGTTGCTCACGGTGTGCACCACCGCCGGGCGTTCGCCCCGGGCCAGCAGTTCACGCAGCGCGTCCACGCGCATGCCCTCGGCATCGAGCGGGACGGCGGCGATACGCGCGCCCGCGGCCCGGAAGACCTGCAGCGCACCGACATACGCCGGATCCTCGACCACGACCAGCGCGCCCGGATCCAGCAGGACCTCGGCCAGCAGTGAGAGCGCCTGCTGCGAGCCGTGCGTCACGAAGACCTCGTCGACCGGCACCGCCCGGCCCAGCCGCTCGGACTCGCGCGCGGCGAGCACCTCCCGCAGCGGGGCCCACCCCGGCGATTCGGTGTACTGCAGTCGCGCGCTGTCCGCGAGCGCCGCGTCCGCCGCGACCGCGATGCGCTCGCGCGGCATGAGCGCGGCGTCCGGCAGTCCCCCGGCCAAACTGATGATCTCGGCCCGCGCGGTGAGCTTGAGCAGGTCACGAATGGCCGAACTCCGCAGGCCGTCGAGCCGCCGGGACAGCGGTGGGGTTATCGCGGACATGAGACACCTCCGAGGAACGCCGGGGTTTGCGAAATTCCACTGTGTCACACGGCGACCAATATATGAAATTTCAATCCCACATGGTGATATTCAACGCATACACGAAGGGCGCCCGGCACGCGGCCGGGCGCCCTTTCGATTCCGTGCGATCAGCGTTGGTCGATGGCGTAGATCAGGTGTTTGCCGTTGCGGGTCACCGTGGTCACGTACTGCTGGTAGACGTTGGTCGCGCCGTCGGGGCGGTACTCGGTGAGGTCCACCACGTAGGCGTCCGGGCCCATGGCGAAGACGCGCAGGCAGTGCATCGTGCCGACCGGGGTCGGGTCGATGCCCGCGGTCTGGATGACCTCGGCGGGCGAGACGTTCGGCGCGTCCGCGGCCACGAAGGAACGGGCCTTGGCGCCGTCGCGGTCGATGTAGAAGGCGTGCTGGAACCCCAGGATGGCGTCCAGGCCGGTGGACGTGCCGCCCGTGCCGTTGCCGATCGACAGGGGCCCTTCGCGCTTGCTCGCACAGCTCGGCGCGGCGGGCACTGTCACCGGCGCGCCGGGCAGCGCGGGGGTGGAGGCGGTGGCCGTGGTGGTCGCGGCCGCGGTCGTGCTCGGCGCGGCCAGCGGCTCGTTGTCCTCGCCGCCGCCGCGGGTCACGGCCACCACGACGAGCCCGGCGACGACCAGCACGGCGAGCACGCCGCCGACGATGGTCGAGATCCGCGCCCAGGGCACGTCCTTGCGCTCGGCGTCCTTCGGTGTCGCGGCGGGCTTGGGGGCGAGCCGCTTGGCGATGGGGTCGTCGGACCAGGCCAGCGACTCCTGCTGCGGCGCGGGCTTCTTCGGAGTCAGCAGCTTGCCGATGGGATCATCCGCCCAGGCCAGCGACTCCTGCTGCGGCGCCCGCGATTCCGTCCCGGCGGGCGGCATGCCCGCGTCGGCGTTGCGCAGCCACGCCGATTCCCGGCCCGAGTGCGCGGTCTTGATCCCGCCGCCGGTGGCCCACCCCGACACCTTGCGCGCGGGCGGATCGGCCAGCGGATGGCGCACGGTCTCCTCGGGGCTGCCGCCGAAATCGTTGTCGTACTGCGTATCCGAACTCTGCGCGTACCACTGCTCGCCCGGCGCGACGCTGGAATCGGGTGCGCGGTATTCCGGCGGCACGGCCGCGGTGGGCGGGGAGCCGTCGGCGGGCCGCCAGGCCAGGTCCGGGGCGGCCGCGGCGGGCGCGGGCGTCCAGCCGGATGCACCGCTGTCCGGTGCGGTGCCGAACACCGGCGCGTATTCACCGGTGGGCGGCCCGAATTCGGTCGTGGCGGCCCCGAATTCCGCTGCCGGAGCGCCGAAGACGGTGTCGTCGCCGGACGCGACCGGCGTGCCGAACACCGCGGTCGGATCGGACGGCGCGGCATCGAACTTGGTGGTCGGATCGGACGGCGCGACGTCGAACGCGGCCGCCGGATCGGCCCCGGCCGGCGCGCCGAACTCCGACACCGGCGCGCCGAAGATCGTCTCGGCGCTCGGCCCGGTGACCGGCGGGCCGAATCCCGTGACGGGCGCGCCGAAGTCAGCGACGGCCGGGCCGAACTCGGATTCGCCGGACGTGCCGGATTCCGGTTGCGCACCGCCCGTTTCGGCACGCTCCGCACCCTCGGATGCGGGTAGGGGCTGGGAGGGGTCCGCCGACTCGTCCTTGCCGGAAACCATCGCCCGTCCTTTCGCCACACACGCGTGGGGCGGTCGCTTCCGACCGCCCCACGCGCAGACTCACAACTTCCACCGGCCCGTCATCGGACCGGACCCCGCCCTCAGTACTGGACCGAGCCACCCACCTGGGTGGTCACGCCACCGAGGTCTGTCGTCTGCCCGGGCATATCGCCCACCGGGAGCCTACCAATCTGGCTCGCCGCTTCCAGGACCGTGGCACCGCCGGGCAGCAGTCGAATGAAGTTCTCGGTGTCGGCCTTGACGGCATTGGCCGCCGCGGTGTCGAGAATGAATTCGAGCTTGCGATCGTCGCCCGCGTTCGCGGTGGCGAACGCGGTGACCTTGACCTGGTTGCCCACGGTGAAATCGAGGGCGACGCCGGCCTCACCGAGACCACCGGGGGTGGTGTAGCCGATGGTGCCGACGTAGCCGTCCAGGTTGCTGAAGTGGTGCGTATTGGCGGCCCAGCCAGGCAGGGTGGCCCCGCCGTCGATGTTCGCGCCGATTTCGGTGTGCGGGCCGGTCATCTCGACGACCGGCGCGGCGGGCGCGGTCTCCACGACCGGGGCCTGCCACTGCGGCTTCGGGGTGACCGCGTCGTCTCCGGTGAGCGTGTTGATCACGGTCTCCGGCTCGCTGCCCTCGGTGCCGTCGATGACGAGTTCGGTCTCGGGCTCGGTGGTCCGGCCAGGGACGGTGGACTGGCCCGGATTCGTCAAGCCGGGTTGCGTCGACTGGCCGGGCTGAGCGTCGGGCTTGACCTCGACCTGCACCGGCACGGACTGACCGGGCACCGGCAGCGGGGCGACGCGCGGCGAGCTCACGCCCGGCTGCGCGACCTTGGGCTGGACGGCCTTGGGGTCGACGGCCGCGGGCTGGGTGTCCTCGGTCTTGGCGTCGGGCTTCTTGGTCTCCGGCGATTCCGGCTTGGTCACGCCGGGCTGGCTCTGCTGCGGCTTGGTGTTGTTGTTCGGCACGCTCTCCGGCTTGGTCCCGGGCACGACGGCCGCCTGCTCCGGGACCTCTACGACCTCCGGAGCGGGATTCTCGTCGGTTGTGCCCGGCTGCACCGGCGCCGCCGGGACAGCTCCCGGATCGGCGGGAGCGGCGTTGGCGGGGGCGCTCAACAGGCTCACCACGGCGGCCGCGGCGGCCAGCGGCAGCGAGGTGCTGGCCTTTATTCGGTTCGGCTTGCGGTGCTTCACTTTTCGCTCGTTCCTTCGTCCCTCGTCCGCACGATCGGACGTGAACGACCGCGAGCTGCGCCCCGGCACTACGCCGGAAAGGGTTGACCCCCCGACAATCTCGCGACCGCCCGACCGATCGCTTCCCGTCGCGAAGTGAATCACACCGACCGAAATGGAGCAAGGCGACAGGGGTTATCGCCCGGAAAAGATCATTCGTTAATCGAGATCGTCGTGCCGCATGAGCTGGCGCGCGGCCTCGGTCACCGAACCTGTCAACGAGGGGTACACCGAAAAGGTCTGCGCCAGATCGTTGACCGTCAGATTGTTCTGCACCGCCAGCGCGATGGGCAGGATCAGCTCCGAGGCGATCGGCGCGACCACCACGCCGCCGATGACCACGCCGGTGGCCGGACGGCAGAAGATCTTCACGAAACCCCGTCGCAGGCCCGACATCTTGGCCCGCGGGTTGGTGTTGAGCGGCAGCATGACCGTGCGCGCGGGCGTCTCACCATTGTCGATGGCGGTCTGGCTGACCCCGACGGTCGCGATCTCCGGGCGCGTGAAGACAGCCGAGGCAACGGTTTTCAGGCGAATCGGCTGCACCCCCTCGCCGAGCGCGTGGTACATCGCGATGCGGCCCTGCATGGCCGCGACCGAGGCCAGCGGCAGCAGGCCGGTGCAGTCGCCGGCGGCGTAGACGCCGGTGGCGGTGGTGCGCGACACCCGGTCCACCCGCAGGTATCCGCCCTTGCCGAGCTCGATGCCCAGCCGTTCCAGGCCCAGTCCGCCGGTGTTGGGCACCGAGCCGACCGTCATGAGCGCGTGGCTGCCGGTGACGGTGCGCCCGTCCGACAGCTTCACCACGATGCCGTCCGCCGTGCGCTCGACCGCGTCGGCGCGCGCGTGCTTGACCAGCTCCACGCCGCGTTCGGCCAGGGCTTCCTCGAGCACCAGGGCGGCGTCGGCGTCCTCGCTGGGCAGCACGCGGTCGCGGCTGGAGACCGCCTTCACCTTCACGCCCATCTCGGTGTACGCGGAGGCGAATTCGGCGCCGGTCACACCCGAGCCGACGACGACCAGGGTCTCGGGCAGCTCCTTGAGGTCGTAGAGCTGACGCCAGTTCAGGATCCGCTCGCCGTCCGGCTCGGCGCCGGGCAGCACGCGCGGGCTCGCGCCGGTGGCGATGAGCACCACCTCGGCCTCGATCACCTGCTGCTGCCCGTCCGCGCAAGTGGCCTTGACGAGGTGGGTGGCCAGATTCGGGGCCTGATCGATCAATTCGCCGTAACCGGCGATGATCTTGACCCCCGCCTGCTGCAGCTTGACCTTGATGTCGGAGGACTGGGCCTGCGCGAGCGCCTTGACGCGCGAGTTGACCTCGGCCAGGCGCACCTGGGCCTGCGAATGATGCACGGTGATGCCCAGATCGCGGGCGCGGCGCAGATCGGTGCGCACACCGGTCGAGGCGATGAAGGTCTTGGAGGGCACGCAGTCCCACAGCACGCACGCGCCGCCGATCCCGTCACTGTCGATCAGCGTTACCGGGGCTCCGTGCTGAGCCGCGACCAGTGCCGCCTCGTAACCGGCGGGGCCACCGCCGATGATCGCAATGCGGGTCATTGTCCCTCGCTTCATGCCTGGGCTCCGGGATCTCCGGCGCCGCCCCCACCACGTTATCCGCAGTGGTACGGACACCTCCGACCGCATCTGAAGACAGCTTCGTCACAATTTCGGGTGGTCCGGACGACGATCGGGGCTGTTCCGGAGCAAACCGGCCAACTCACTCGAACCGCCCAGGATCGGGATCGGGAGTGGTTGCCGCTGATTGTTCGATACGCTGCTACGGTGCCGATTTACGCCGCCTACGGATCCAACATGGATCCCGAGCAGATGCTCAAGCGCTGTCCGCACTCCCCCGTGTACGGAACCGGCTGGCTGGAGGGTTGGCGCCTGACCTTCGCCGGGGACGACATCGGCTGGGAGGGACCGCTCGCCACGGTGGTCGAGGAGCCCGGCTCCCGGGTCTTCGTCGTCCTGTACGACGTGCCCGGTGAGGACGAGGCCAGCCTGGACCGCTGGGAGGGCTCGGACTTCGGCATCCACAAGAAGATCCGGCTCCGCGTCACCCCCAACCAGGGCAACGCCACCGAACCCGTGCTGGCCTGGCTGTACGTGCTCGATGCCTACGAGGGCGGCCTACCCTCGGCCCGCTACCTGGGTGTCATCGCCGAGGGGGCCGAAAAAGCGGGCGCCCCAAGCGAATACGTACACGCGCTGCGCACCCGCAACAGCAAGAACGTCGGCCCGGGCACCTTCGGCCTGAGCTGAGCCCCGCCCCTTAACTCCGAAATCCGGGCCGCGCCCACCGCACCGCCCGATCGAAACACCCACGTCCATAACCGAAGCCGGGTCCCGCCGAAAGGCGCGGCCCGGCTTCTTGCATCCGGCGGCGCATCACGATCACCGCACCACGGTCCGACGCCCCGGGCACGGTCACCGGGCCGGTCGACGCCCCACGTCCGAGCCCCGCGCGCGTCCGGTGCGCACGCCGGGCGTGGGTAGAGCACCAACCATCAACCGCCGCCCCGCATTTCCCACATGAACCACGCCGGGCCGCACCTGACAGGTGCGGCCCGGCGGTCCGGTACG